>NZ_KE384657.1:11956-15553 GCF_000426905.1 Dolichospermum circinale AWQC131C | reverse complement strand
CCCTCCCCGCAAGCGAGGAGGGGGCTTAAGATGTACCTCATAAGAGCGGAAACCCCTGTATCTCAGTTATTTAATGAACGTTAGGAGTAGAAATGTATGATTCAAATCATTCTCAATCCAGAACAAGAAAAATTATTGCAAGCACAGCTAGAAACAGGGAAATATAAAAAACCTGATGATGTAATTACTGATGCTTTAAAGGCTTTGTCAGAAAAACAGCAGCTTAATCAATCTCAGCCAGTAGTAACTATTCTATCAGGAGAAGTAGCACAAAATTTACTAGAGGTGAAAGTTAAAATGATGCAGGAAATTAACAATAATTACCAACCAAATGCACATCAACAAACTTTAGCAAAAGAGTTTATGGCATTATGTGAAGAAACGCAAGCTTTACACGCGGATAATCCTTTAACTGAAGAAGAAATTGCTGAAGAAATTGATGCTTATAGGAGAGGAGAATGAAAGTTGTTATAGATACTAACATTGTAGTATCTGCGGTGATCGCTGGTAGAAAACCAGAATCTGTTATTATTTGGATTATTGGTCAATCTGACTATGAATGGATAGTTTCAGTAGATATTTTAGCAGAGTATCAGGAGGTATTAGCTAGAAAAAAACTAAAATTAACTGATGACAAAAGAAACAAATGGCTAGGTTTAATTCAAAATTCAACTCAGCTTATTGAGGTTTTGACAAACATAGATTTTCCTAGAGATCAGAAAGATGCTAAATTTCTGGAATGTGCGATCGCTTCTGATGCTGATTTTTTCATTACAGGTGATCGTGATTTTACTGAAGTTCAAAGTTTAGGAAATACTTTGATCATTTCTGTTTCTCTTTTTGCAGAGTTGATGATGAAGTATGCAGGAAATGAGGAATATAAATCAGATGAGGATGTTAAAAAATGAAACGTTATCCAAAATATAAAGATTCGGGTGTACAGTGGTTGGGGAAAATTCCTGAACATTGGGAAGTTAATAATATTCGTGGAATAACTAAAGCAGCAACACAAAAAAACTGCCCTCATTTACCATTATTAGCTGTTTATCGTGATTACGGTATTATTTTAAGAGATTCTAGGGATGATAATCACAACAGAATACCAGAAGATTTAAGTAACTATAAAGTAGTCAAACCTGGAAACTTAGTTCTAAATAAAATGAAGACTTGGCAAGGTTCTCTAGGTATTTCTGAATATGAAGGTATAGTAAGCCCTGCATATATTATTTGTGAAATTTCCCAAGATATAAATCGAAAATTTTTACATTATTTGTTAAGAAGTTATCGTTATATTTTTATCTACAATAAAAATATTAATGGCAACCGAGAATAACCTAGAATCAAGATTACTCCCTTTATTAAATGAATCCAATGAACTAATTTGTATTATTCATGCTATAATTAAAAACACTAAATCTCAAAATTAACCCACCAATTATTCCAAGTTATTCCAAATTCTTCCAAATTTTCCTAAATTCTAAATTTTTCTAAATTCCAAATTTTCCTACATTCTAAATTCTTCTACATTCTAAATTCTAAATTCTAAATTCCTATGGACACCAGCGAAAAAGCCTTAGAAACCCTCATAGAAACAAGCCTACTCAACCAAGCAGGATATATAAAAGGACAATCAAATAATTATGAACCTAACTACTGCATAGATAAAACTCTATTATTACAATTCCTCAATCAAACCCAACCTACCCAAATAGACAAACTAAAAACCAAATTTGGTCAAAAATTTGAACAAAAACTATTTGAACGCATATCCAAGCAAATCAAAGACAAAGGTATTATAGAAGTTCTCCGCAACGGTATCAAAGCCCAAGAAATCACCCTAAATTTATATTATAAATTACCACCATCCCAAGTTAACCCCCAAGCTATCCAAATCTACAATCAAAATATTTTTTCTGTTACTCGTCAACTCCATTTTAGTAATGAGAAAAAACAGCAATCTTTAGATATAGTAATTTTCATAAACGGTTTACCTCTCATTACCTTAGAACTCAAAAACAACCTCACTAACCAAAATGTGCAAGATGCAATAAAACAATATCAAAATAACCGTAACCCCAAAGAAACCTTATTTAACTTTGGCCGTTGTTTAGTCCATTTTGCCGTTGATGATGAATTAGTCTATATGACCACAGAATTAAAGGGACAACAAACTATATTTCTGCCATTTAACAAAGGTCAAAAATCAGAATCACAGTTAATATTTCCTGATAGTGCAGGTAATCCAATTAACCCTAATGGAATCAAAACCGATTATTTATGGAAAGAGATTTTTAGTAAAAAAACCTTGAGTAATATTATTGAAAAATACGCCCAATTGGTAGAAGAAAAAGAAGAAGGTAAACCCAAAAAACGTAAATTAATATTTCCTCGTTATCACCAACTTGATTTAGTTCAAAAACTTTTAGAAGCTGCTAAAAATCAAGGTGTAGGACAACGTTATTTAATTCAACATTCCGCAGGTTCAGGTAAAAGTAACTCCATTAGCTGGCTGAGTCATCAACTTCTAGAACTCACAGACACCAGCGAAACTAACACCATTTTTGATTCTATTATTGTTGTTACCGACCGGAAAATATTAGATAGACAAATCCGCAATAATATTAAACAATTTGCCCAAGTTAACGGCGTAGTCGAAGCCATTACCGAAGGTAGTAAACAATTACAAAAAGCCTTAGAAAACGGCAAAAAGATTATTATTACCACCGTGTTTAAATTTGCCTATATTGTTAAAGAAATTCAGTCATTAAATAATCAAAAATTTGCCATTATCATTTTTACAGCCACACCCAAAAATAAAAGCTTAGAAACTTTTGGCATTAAAAATCATGAAGATGGTAAATATCATCCTTTTCATAATTATGCTATGAAACAAGCAATAGAGGAAGAATTTATTTTAGATGTCTTAGAAAATTATACCACATATCAAAGTTATTATAAAATTCAACAAATAATTGCAGATAATCCCCAATTTGATACTAAACGCGCTCAGAAAAAGCTGAAAAAATATGTAGAAGGACATCCGCAAATTATCCGCCAAAAAGCCGAAATTATGATTGATCATTTTTTAGCAGATGTCATAAATACAAATAAAATTAATGGACAAGCCAAAGCAATGGTAGTCACTAATGGTATTATCAGCGCGATTCGTTATAAACTGGCTTTTGATGCTTTGGGACTGAATTTACAGAAAAAGATCAAGTGCGGAAATTCATATTTGAAGATTTACCTGCAGCAGTTAGCAAAGATGAAGAATATCAAAACGCTAAGAAATATTCAGATCGTCAAAATGCGAGAATTACTTTTGAGAAAAAGCTAGTTGATAAGTTTCAGGAGTTTATTTTTGATCATACAGAAGTTTACCGACAACCCTTTAAAACATGGTTAGCTGATACACTGTTTAATAGAGATTATGATCAAGATGCAGCATAGGGAAACGACAAAATAAGAACTATGGAGAGTGGTACACTGATTCCAAGCCGCTATCATTGGATAAACTTAAATGGTTCGTGGGCTAGGTTCAAGTAGACAAGCCACTTAAACACACGGCATGAAGCCGACGTTCACCCACGGTCATAT
>NZ_KE384657.1:11593-11928 GCF_000426905.1 Dolichospermum circinale AWQC131C | reverse complement strand
GCTTGCGGGGAGGGGGTTGGGGGTGGGGTTCTTGTACCTCATAACATCGGGAAGTGCTGTATCATATTTATAAAAAATATTGTCGTTAATCTGTACCAGAAAATAGCAAGCGATCGCTTTCAACATTCTAAATTATATTCTGATGTTCTATCATCTCCCCAAACGGCTTAAAACAACGATGACACCAGCCATAGCGTCCCAAAAAATGACTCAGACTTTCTCCCGGATATGGTTCTACCGGAAACAACCAAGGATTAATTTTCCCAACTTCCATTAGCAGCAACGAATGGTAAAAAAAGATAGGTCAAGTATTGTCAATCAGACCTATCTAATAA
>NZ_KE384657.1:0-11583 GCF_000426905.1 Dolichospermum circinale AWQC131C | reverse complement strand
GTACAAAGTTGAATGATGAAACTCTTGTAGTGCGGGCATCTTGCCCGCTAAATATGTACCTCACAACACCGGTAATTGCTGTAATGATACCTTGATTCCATCAAAAGCACTTAAAAAGTCAATTACCTACTCTTCTGTTTGCTGCTTCACAGTGCGGGACTCCAACCAAATTGGGATAACAATGACAGCAACTAAAATAAGTAAAGCCAAAATCGCAAATTTACTTACCCAGGCCACCAATTGTTCTAGGGAAATAATTCTCCCCGCAAAAAAAGCTAAAGTCACCATCACACCACCCCACGCAGTCGCCCCAGCTACATTATAAATTAGGAATTTACCAAAGGGCATTTCTGCTATACCTGCAAGTGGTGAAGCAAAAATTCGCAATAAGGCAAAAAAGCGGCCAAAAAATACAGCTTTGCCGGCGTTTTCGGTAAATTGATCCTTAATACTCAACAGTCGTACCTCTGAAATGCGGAAAATCTTCCCAGCTTGCAGCAGAAAAGGCCAACCACCCACTCTACCTATCCAATAGCCGCAATTACCACCAATTACAGCCCCTCCGACCGCATTACCAAGAACCAGCCAATAATTTAATTCATTGCTACCAGCCAAAAAACCACCAACAATGGTTACGGTTTCCCCAGGGAGAGGAATACCCAAATTTTCTAGCAATATTCCCAAAAAAATCGCTAAATAACCATAATTATGAGCAATTTCTTGGATGTTTTCTAGTGAAATTAGCTCAAAAGACATCCGCTACCACCGAGTTTACAAATTTTTACCTGTACCATATCTTTGCTTATTTTTGGTAAGAGTGTCAAACTATTTAAGTCAAATTATTTAAATAATGATAAGTTTGTTACTGAAATTGCCAAAGAATTATGCCTATACTAGAAGAACATATCAACAAATTATACGATGTAAATACTGAAAATTTTTTCTAGCCGCGTTGCTGTTAATGCAGGTAAATTTGCGAAAATAGTCATTTTGCGGTTGAATTATAAACAGTATTAATGTCAGTTTTTTCTTTCTTAGTGTTTCAAATACTCGGTTAAATTTATGACTCTTACACAAGAACGCCAAGTGATTTTGTTTAAACCCCAGGGTAGTATAGACCTAGACAGTGGTACGAACTTGAGTGAACAGATGGACCAAATTAAACCTCAAGGCCATCAACTTTGGGTTATAGATTTAGCAGATGTAGATTTTATGGATAGTTCTGGATTAGTTCCCCTTGTCAAGGGTCTGACTACAGCGCGTAAAAGTGGTTGTCGGTTAGTTCTTTGCAATGTCAAAGCCCCTGTGAAGTTGATTTTGGAACTGACCCAACTTGATTCAGTATTTGAAATTTTCCCAAGTTATGAAGATATTTTTACTTCCGTTTCAGATAAACAGTCGTTATTAGCAAGCTAATTTACAGTATTTTCTCCATAAATACTTATAAGCCGCAGTATCTAAAAGTCTAAATACTGCGGCATAAAGGTTTTGACGAGGAAAATACAGTCACGAATTTTAGGTATTTTGAGAAGCAGATATATGATCTGTTGCAACTTCTGAACGGGGAAAAGTAGGTAAATCAAGACCACTATGATTTGTGTGGCGGTTTTTGAGTGCTAAACGATAACTTACACTTTGTAATTCGGCTTGTAATTGGCGATTTTCCCTTTGTAATATTACTACCTGATCTCGCACTGGTTTTATGCGTTCTTCAAACTTACGGCGGTAAATTTGGGGTAATTCCTCTATTACCCGCTCTAACATTCTATTCCGATCAGTTAGATTTTGCACTGACTGTCGTAGTTGGTAAATTTCGGTATCACGAGTCCTAATTTCCTCTTGGTAGCATCTCACCTGCTCTTCCACAGATTCAAGTTGCTCTTTTAACGCCTGCAATTGACTCAAATCTACCCCTGGTTCGGATTGTGGTGGTGTAAAATTAATGTTACCCTTAACTAACCGTAACAGTTCTTGAGATAATTGCTCTACTAATTGATCTCGCAGTTGTAACTCTTCTCGTAACCGGGACATTTCTGTAGACAGTTCTGGGATGTTTGGTATATCAGATTGGTTCACAGTCACTTATACCTCTTGTATATAACTGTGATATTAACATTCCCGTTGTTTAAAAATATCCTTAACTTCCAGTTTACTGAAACTATTGACTATCTCTGTATTTTTATACCATTACCTACCGATGAGGTAGGTGAACGGCTGATACTTGTCACCTAAAAATGTTGTTATTAGGCTGCTGCTTCTGCTTCTACTTTCTGCTTAGGAACTTCTTGCTTAACTGTCATATAGCGAATTACTTCTTCGCTTAATCTCATACCGCGTTCCATAATGGCGATCGCAGTTCCAGGTCCAGTATAATTCATTTGCACATAAACGCCATCACGATGCTTTTTAATTTCATAAGCCAGACGACGTTTACCACGGTTTTGAATTTCAATATTCTCAGCACCGTTTTCCCGAATCAAGTTTTCATATTTGGCAATTTGTTGTACTATTTGCTCATCTCCCAAATCAGGACGCAGAATGTACATCGTTTCGTAAACTGTGGTCATATTCGTTAATTCACCTTTTGGACAAAATGGCTGAAGAGGTGTCAATATATACAAATACTGCTGTTAGCGATACTTTGATTAATCAACTTCTCAAACAACAAGGAATTTTGACAATTTTTTAGCTATTCTATGTTAGCACAATTTTCCCCAATATTCCTTTCCTGCTCAACTTTATTTTTGGAGTAAATTTACGAAGTTTTGCGTATTTATCTTATAATAAAACCAGTTTTTAATGACAATAATTAGTCAAATCCTGGTGTAATAAAGCATATTTAAGGATATTTATTCAGGTCATGGCGCAGCGATATGTGCGAGTTCAAAGTCAAGAAGGTAAAATTTATTATGGGTTGCTCCAGTTATCCCAGAATGTGGAAGTGCTAGACGCTCCACCCTGGTTGCATGGTCAACCTACGGATTTAACCCTAGAACCCAACTGTTATACAATTCTAGCCCCCTGTGCGCCTTCCAAAATTGTCGCCGTGGGGAGGAATTATGTTGATCATGCAGCGGAAATGGGAGCGTCAGTACCCGCTGAACCGCTTATATTTCTGAAACCGCCTACATCTGTAATTGCGTCAGATAGAGAAATTAAATATCCCCACCAATCTCAAAGGGTGGACTATGAAGGAGAGTTGGCCGTTGTGATTGGCGATCGCACAGCTAATTGTAGCCCAGACCAAGCCCAAAGTAAAATTTGGGGTTACACCATTGCCAATGATGTCACAGCCAGGGATTTACAACAAAAAGACCACCAATGGACAAGAGCTAAAGGTTTTGATACTTTTTGTCCTCTAGGTCCTTGGATTGTCCGAGAATTAAACCCAGGAGCTAAATTACAGACTTTTTTGAATGATCATCCCCAGCCCGTCCAATCTGCTTGTATTGATCAAATGGTATTTTCCCCAGATTTTTTGGTATCTTATATCAGTCAAGTGATGACTTTATTACCTGGGGATATAGTATTAACTGGTACACCTATGGGTGTAGGAGCTTTGCAAATAGGCGATCGCATCTGTATAGAGATAGAAGGTATTGGTCGCCTAGAAAACACAGTTGTCCGCAGTTAATCTTTAGCGTACCTGCATATAAACAGCATCGGAAATTGCCGGAATTTCCGCATATTTTCCCACTAACGACTGAGCGACGCAATAAACAACCGCTGCTACTATTCCCATAAAAATGGTTGTATAGAGTGTTTGCATAGCAAATCCACTACCAGGAACGAATTGGACAATACGAGTCAAAATGCTACATAAAAAGATCACAATATCTAAAATGATGGCTTGCATGGTATTGAAACGAATAAAATGACTAATTTTCTCGTTTCTCACCACTAAAAGCCACAAAGCAAAGAAAATAATCATTCCTGCATAGGGAATACCAGAGTAAATTGTTAACAGAGGTAAAAGCGGTAAAAATATCAGTCCCAGCAATGGAAAATCATTGAGAAAGAACCGACCGAAGACAAACACCTCAATTAAAGGTAATAAATAAGGTAAACAAGCGAAAATTCGATCAGGGAAAGTTGTAGACCCGCGCCAAGACATTTTATATTCTCCTGTGGCTAAATTTCAACAGCTATTGAGCTTAGGATAACGCAGATGCTTGATCTTGATAACGAATCCAATTATTCTATATTGGCAACCCGAAAACCCATCATACACTCATATTGCTCTGGCTGTTGTTGGGTACAATTATTAATTGCTTGACCACAGCGCAGTTTTCCCCCACTCCAGCGAGGTTGTCCCTTACCATTTGCTAGTAAACAAGACTGACAAACTGTTTCTGGGCTAAGGATTTGATTATCGGTGAAAATAACTAACATCTAAATCCCTTTTTGTTATAATTAGGAGAAATTTATATGAATGATTTAGGAAATGATTGAGAAAAAAATTCTAGCCAGCTTAGAAGGCCGCTAAATGTACTTGAGTTGATTGTATCTTAGATGTCTGAGATTTTTGTTAAATTGAGTACCAAAAAATACATAAATTTAGATCACCACATTTACTAAAATCAAAAATTCCTATATGATCACATTTCCATCTCTCTAAAGAACTTCAGCCTAAATTCTGATCATAGACAGTTTACCCAGTAACCCTGCTTTACTGCATTTAATTTGTATGATTCTAGCGGGCAAGGAATTTGTATGATTCTAGCGGGCAAGGAATTTGTATGATTCTAGCGGGCAAGATGCCCGCACCACAACATCTAGCCAGATGAGGATTATAAAATTTAGAGGCGTAACAGCTTAGGTTTAACCGTGATATCGATTTTTATCAAATTCCCTAAGGATAATCAAAGTGACTAAAACTAACTCAGACTTTTTAAAAAATTCAGATCCTACCATTAACGAACTAATTAATCAAGAACTACAGCGACAACGTGATCACTTAGAATTAATTGCCAGTGAAAACTTTACCTCCCCTGCCGTATTAGCCGCCCAAGGTTCAGTATTAACCAATAAATACGCAGAAGGACTACCAGGTAAACGTTATTATGGCGGTTGTGAATTTGTTGACAAAATTGAACAAATAGCCATTGACCGAGCTAAACTGTTATTTGGCGCTGCCCATGCCAATGTCCAACCTCATTCTGGGGCGCAAGCTAATTTTGCCGTTTTCCTGACATTGTTAAAACCGGGAGACACAATTATGGGTATGGACTTGTCTCATGGGGGACATCTTACCCACGGTTCACCGGTGAATGTTTCTGGTAAATGGTTTCAAGTTCGTCATTATGGTGTCAGCAAAGAAACCGAACAATTAGACTATGATCAAATTCGGGATTTAGCTATTAAAGAACGGCCTAAACTGTTAATTTGTGGTTATTCAGCCTATCCCCGGATTATTGACTTTGCAAAATTCCGCAGCATTGCTGATGAAGTTGGCGCTTATTTACTCGCTGATATTGCTCATATTGCGGGTTTAGTCGCTACAGGTCATCATCCTAACCCCCTACCTTATTGTGATGTCGTCACCACCACAACCCATAAAACTCTACGTGGACCCCGTGGCGGCTTGATTTTGACTCGTGATCCAGAATTGGGAGAAAAGCTGGATAAATCAGTTTTCCCAGGCACTCAAGGGGGACCTTTAGAACACGTTATTGCTGGTAAAGCTGTGGCATTTGGGGAAGCTCTTAAACCTGAGTTTACACAATATTCTGCCCAAGTTGTTGAAAACGCCCGCGCTTTAGCTACCCAACTGCAAAACAGAGGCTTTAAGTTAGTATCTGATGGCACAGATAATCATTTAATGTTAGTAGATTTACGTTGTATTGATATGACTGGAAAAAAAGGAGATCAGCTAGTCAGCACCGTTAATATCACCGCCAACAAGAATACAGTTCCCTTTGATACTAAATCGCCTTTTGTTACCAGTGGTTTAAGGTTAGGTTCTCCCGCTATGACTACCAGGGGTTTAGGTGTGGCAGAATTTACAGAAATTGGTAATATTATTGCAGATCGGTTACTTTCTCCAGATTCAGAAATAGTAACTGCGGATTGTTTGAGACGAGTCGCGGCATTGTGCGATCGCTTTCCATTATATCCTCACATAGAAATTCCTGTACCAGCTTCTGTGAGTAAATGATGAGTATTCCCAGTCTGAGACTGGGAACGAAATTTTCAAAGGGCGGTTGAGGGAAGTTGAAACTAATTTAAACTAATTTAAACTAATTTATGGCTAGGACAGCCAAGCCATTAGGTTCTGACCCACCCTACCCAATGTAAGTGGCAATTTACGGACGTTAACCGTTAACTAGTTAATTGCCTTCACGGCTTCCAGTTTGGATGTAAAGCATGATTAAAAAAACAGCAGGTACTAGTACGAACAAAATGCTCGCTATGAAACCCAAATCATTAACTTGCATAGGAAAATAGCCTTTTGTGTAATTTTTCTATTCAACTACTGCTATATAAAACCTAGACAAAACTAGACTTTACTTTCTACTTCAATGGGAGCATGGGAGCAGTTATCCCTCAGTAGACTTTCACGCTGTAGCCCAACGCGGTTGTGTTCCAATTAAGTTTCACAAAAAAGACTACCACCATCATTGCTTGGTTTTCGCGTCAGCAATAGTCTCAATTCAATACTTGATACCATCGTATTATATATCAAGTACTTGATTTTTCACTAAAAATATATTGATTTTTGCCAATATAAGTATAGTTTTATCGCTGAAATTGTCAACTTAGGACTTGCTCTAGAATAGCATTACAGATGACAAAGTGAAGCCAATTTTCTTAAACTCGAATAGACAACCGGGGACTAGAATCTCCAGCTAGACAACTAAAATCCGCAGCCCTGGAATAAATAAAAATTAAAACCCACATAAGTGGGCTGTTTTTGTATATAAACGTTTACTAACTACCGATTTAACTTAGGGTTTGGTGATGACGCTAACAGGTCCATTAACTAGAGTTTGACAAGCTAGACGGTAATTATCAGGCTTGTTTTTGAATTTGCGGTTTTCTAAATCTGTGCGGGGAGAAAGGTTTTCTAGCCCTTCGGTAATTTGGACAACACAAGTAGTACATTGTCCCGCACCACCGCAATTGGTGATTTTGCTGAGAAATGTGTAGATATCAATCCCATTTTCTACGGCTTTGAGTCGGAGATTAGCGCCGTTTGCGGCCACTATTTCTTTATTCTCTTTGACAAATTTGATGTTTCCCATAGTGTATTCCTGGTGATTTAGTATGCGACTGGATTAATTATATTGATTTATTGCAAAATATTAAGAAATATTAATTTCATGCAAAAAAACAAAAAAATAGGACAGGTGTGCATTACCTGTCCAGAAAATTGTAGATGGGTAAGTTATCTGAAACCGACTGCTGCTTGCCAAACAAATGCAAGTAACAAGAAGAAAACGGGAATAACAGGTAAAACATCTACCAAGGGGTCGAAGATTTGGTAAGCTTCAGGCAGTTTTGCTAGTAATAGTGCTGCTTCCATGTTTGTTTAAATCCACCTAATAGTCAAATACAGCTTTTATATGCGAGATGTATTTTAACATGATTTGGTAATCCGATTTTGGATTTTAGATTTTAGATTTGAGATTGACTACAGAGTCCGGGATTATGATCAGTCCTCAGTTTTTTCCAAATCAATAGCATCATGTTGCAACCAATGACCAAAATCTGTGACAAAGCGATCGCTTAATATTGAAGCTCGAATCTTTTGAGTAAAGCGAATCAATTCAGTGATGTTATGAATAGTCAACAAAGTATAAGCTAATATTTCCTGCGATCGCACTAAATGAGATATATAAGCACGACTGAAATTTTCACAAGTGTAACAAGGGCAATTTGCATCCAGTGGGGTAAAATCTTCACGAAACTTAGCGTTTTTCAGATTCCAACGTTCACCGTCAACAATAGCTGTACCATGTCTAGCCCATCTAGTAGGAATCACACAATCAAATAAATCTACCCCAGAAGCGATCGCAATTGCCATTTCTCGATAAGTTCCCACACCCATTAAATAACGGGGTTTATTCACAGGTAACAACGGGGCTGTAGTTTGGACAATTTGCGCCATTAAATCCGTAGGTTCACCCACACTGACACCACCAATGGCATATCCAGGCATATCCAACTGTGCCAATTCCCCAGCAGCACGGGCGCGTAAATCTAAATATACTCCCCCTTGGACAATGGGAAACAATGCCTGATCCTGGCGTTGATGGGCTGATATGGAGCGTTTTAGCCAGCGATAGGTACGGTCAGTAGCGGCTTCCACTTCCTGACGAGTAGCCGGATAAGGAGGACATTCATCAAAAGCCATGATCACATCAGCCCCCAGAATATTCTGAATTTCAATAGAGCGTTCTGGGGTTAATTTAATCATTTGCCCATCATGAGGCGAGCGAAAAGTTACACCTTCTTCTGTAATTTTCCGCATCTCACTCAAACTAAAAACCTGAAATCCACCAGAGTCCGTGAGCATGGGACCTGGCCAACCCATAAACTTATGTAACCCACCACCACCGGCAACAATGGCCTCTCCCGGTTGGAGATGTAAATGATAGGTATTAGCCAAAACCATTTGCGCTCCCGTTGCGGCCAATTGGGCAGGGGTGATAGTTTTCACATTAGCTAATGTTCCCACAGGCATAAACCTGGGCGTTTCTACTGGTCCGTGGGGAGTAGAAAATATTCCGGCTCTGGCTTTAGTCTGGCTACAGGTAGCGAGACATTCAAAAGAAAAATTGGCACTCAAGACAAAAATACGGTTTCGCTAAATTTATCCACCAACTTAACATTTTCTCGACTACTTGATGCAGTTTGTGGGGTTTTTGTCAATAAAATCAAATTGAGAAGCCACGTCTGGTCATCTGTGATAAATTATCTGTCTGGGAGTAATTGATGATCAGAACATTTATCAAACTTAATACTCATCAATAATTCAAGTGTTTTGGCTAAGATATTACGCTGGTGGCAACAGCAATTCTTAAATTTAGTTGCGGCTGTCATTTTCTATACCGCTATTCCCCTACCTAATGTGCAAAATTTGGACTTCCAAAAAGTTGCTTGTTTCGCGCCAGTAATTGGGTTAATGATTGGTGGTATTTTAGGTGGGTTAGATGTAGGTATGAATTATTTGGGTATTCCCATGCTAACCCGTAATGCTTTGGTAGTGGGTGCGTGGATAGCAATTACCGGAGGATTACATTTAGATGGAGCAATGGATACAGCGGATGGTTTAGCAGTGGGTGATCCTCAACGACGGTTACAGGTCATGATGGATAGCGCCACAGGTGCATTTGGAGCAATATCCGCTATAATGATTATTATTTTGAAAATAACTGCTTTAACAGATATAGCTGAAAACCATTATTTAGTATTGATGTCTGCTTGTGGGTGGGGACGTTGGGGACAACAAATAGCTATTTGTCAATATCCTTATCTGAAGCCTAGTGGTAAGGGTGCATTTCATAAACAAGCTATTCGTTCTTATTTTGATTTATTTCCAAGTTGGGTTTTGTTAATTGGTTTAAGTGGTGTTGTTTGGGTAATAAATCCGCATAATTTTGTTTTAGCTGTGGGGATGGTTTTATCTGGGAGTGTGATTTCCGTTGTGACGGCGGCTTGGTTTAATTATAAATTAGATGGACATACAGGGGATACTTATGGGGCTGTGGTGGAGTGGACTGAAGCGTTATTCTTGTGTGTAATTACTACTATTTAAGGAGTGAGTTGTGGCAAAAAAAGATTCTTATTCCCAATTATTAAAACAAGAGTTTATTAATTTATTTGAGACTCTGGAACTTAATGATATACAAAAGCATTATTTAAAGTCTCGCTGGTTAGACCAGATTTTGTGGATGGAAGGACGGGCTAATGATGCCCGTCAACGCTATTATCAACTGCGATTAACAACAATTATTGGCGGTGTAATTGTTCCCATATTAATAAGTTTAAATATTAATGATAAAGCCTTAGATTCATATCTAAAAGGTTTTACAATTGCCTTATCGGGAATGGTAGCTATCAGTTCCTCCGTTGAGGAATTTTTTCATTATGGAGAACGTTGGCGACACTATCGGCGGACAACGGAAATTCTCAAAGGAGAAGGTTGGGAATTGATGGAACTCAGCGGTTCCTATGCCAGTTACAAAACCCATGAGGAGGCTTTTAAAAATTTTGCCGCGAATGTGGAAAATATCATTCAGAGTGATGTAGAAGTTTATCTCACCAAAGTCACCCAAGAAACTAAAAAGCAAAAAGAGGAAAAAAAGCCGGAAGTGTAGAAGGTTTAATTATTAGACATCTCCTAGAAAGTAGAAACGTTCCATGGAACGTCTCTACAAGGGTCCTAGAAAACGCATATTTAATTCTCGGATATGTATCTTCATTAATGTCTTAATCACTTTGTTAATTGCTGTCTCAATAGCTTCGCTAATTCTGACATTGGTTGTGATAGATCAAATAATAACAGATTACTTTGCCCTGCCACCTCTGCGACCTTTTCCCGTGCTTCAGACTCTGGATGGTTTCTGGCAAAAGCAATTTCGTCCGCAAGCCGACCGCTACCAGCAATTACAACTATTGTCCGACCAACTTTTAAATTTTCCATCACATCTACTAAAGCAATCTCCCCCCCATTGATTAGTAATGTTACTGATGGTGCTTCCTTAGCAAGTAAACTTGCTACTCTGGCCTGCCAAGGCGACTCATCACCCCAATTAAAACCAGGAACTAAGACAAAATGAGTATGGTGAGGTTCTAAGGCTTCTGTATTGGAAGATGTGGGGACTGCATTAGGTAATGTTACTGTCCCCACTGCTGCGACACCAATTAAAGAAAATGTCCCATTGATATCTCTACGAGCCTCACCCATCATTTTCATTACACCAGCATTAGTACCGCCGTCAACAACATCGGCATTCAATTCTTCAACTAGGGGGGCTATGATTTCTACAAACAACAGGCTCAGACGGGCTAAGTCAGATTCACTCACCTTACTTGCACCACCTACTAATACTAGCAAGGGACGCGAACCTTGAAAGCCGAGATCATGGAGAGCAGCGGACAAATGTATAAAGTCATCAACTTGAACAGCATTTGCTGTTTGTCCGGTTGGGAAGGAAAAACTGAAAGGCTTTTTCATAAATTGAATTATAAAAACTCTACTTTACTTTAGTTCTTGACTGTTGAGTACCAATGCCGTTGCATAAATTTCTATCACTTTTGCTAACTGTAAGATTATTTTGTAAATAGTTTCGTATCCAATCGCAATTACGACCCATTAAAGAGTCTAAATTTAGATTCCAGAAATCTCGATTCCACAGTTTAATAGTCTGGTCACCACTACCAGAAGCCAAAGTCCTGCCGTCCGGGCTAAAACTGACGCTGTAGACAAAATCACTATGCCCAGAGAGGGTGCGAATTTCCTTACCTGTGTCTAGATTCCACAGTTTAATTGTCTTGTCATCACCACCAGAAGCTAAAGTCTTGCCGTCCGGGCTAAAACTGACGCTGTAGACAAAATTACTATGCCCAGAGAGGGTG
>NZ_APIY01000423.1:0-4607 GCF_000426905.1 Dolichospermum circinale AWQC131C | reverse complement strand
TCCCTGTTCCCTGTTCCCTGTTCCCTGTTCCCTGTCACCTGTTCCCTGTTCCCTGTTCCCTGTCACCTGTTCTTTGCTGTAAGGCTTCCCGTGCTTCTTCCCTGTCGTCAAAGTGGATTTTCTCAGTTCCCAGAATTTGATAGTCTTCGTGACCTTTTCCAGCTAATAATACACCATCTCCGGGTTGAGCTTGGAGAATTGCCGTACGAATTGCGGTAGCGCGATCGCTGATAACTATTGGTTGTAATATATCAGGAATGCCTGCCAATATGTCCTGTAATATCTTTTCTGGATCTTCTGTGCGGGGATTATCTGAAGTCACCACCACTAAATCAGCCAATTCTGCCGCTATTTTCCCCATTTTTGGACGTTTAGTGCGATCTCTGTCTCCACCACAACCAAACACACAAATCATTTTACCAGGAATAAAAGGCCGAGCAGCTTTGAGCAAATTTTCCAGACTATCGGGAGTATGGGCATAATCCACAATCACGCTAATATCCTGTTGTGGATTAAGTACCCGTTCCATGCGTCCAGGAACGCCGGGAAACTCAGGAATGGCATTTACTACCAAATCTAAATTTAACCCTAAATGGAGAGCCGCAGCGATCGCAGCCAAGAGATTTTCGAGATTATATTGACCAACTAAAGGGGAACTAAAAGCTGTATTTCCTTGAGGAGTATGTAAAATTCCACTGACACCATTGGGTTGATAATTTAAATCACTCATCCAAAAATTGGCGGTATTATTGTTAACGCTATAACTCCAAACCTGGTCGGATTTTGTGGACGCAATTAAGCGTTGACAGTAGGCATCATCGGCGTTAAGAATTGCTTTTCCTTGGAGATAGTCTGAACTAAATAGCAATGCTTTCGCGGCGAAATAGTCTTCCATATCCCTATGATAGTCTAAATGGTCTTGAGTGAGATTAGTAAAGACTCCGACCTCAAAATCACAATTTAACACTCTACCCTGGGCTAAAGCGTGAGAACTAACTTCCATGACGACGGTTTCACAACCAGCATTAATAGCATTGGCTAATTGCTGTTGTAAATCCACAGCAAAGGGAGTAGTATTCACAGATGTTTGTTCAAAACCAGGCCAACGGGTGTAAAGAGTGCCAATTAAAGCCGTCGGTAAACTAGATTTTGTGAGAAAATACTCAATTAAGTGGGTAGTGGTCGTTTTCCCGTTTGTCCCCGTTACACCCACCATTTTGAGTTTTTGTCCGGGATAACCATAAAAAGCTGCGGCTATTTGAGCGCAGGTTTTAGTCATATTATCGCTACTAATGACTAGAGAATTTGGTGAAGGGGGAGTTTTAAGAATTGCTGCGGAGGAAACAATGGCCGCTACCGCACCAGCAGCTAAAGCACTTGGCCAAAACTCCCCACCATCTACTCTAGTTCCTGGCATTCCCAAAAACAAATCTCCGGTCGTACAAGCATGAGAATTTGTTTTCAGCCCCTGAATATCAATATCCGGTATATTTACAGGAGATCCAATTCCATCTACAGTCGCTAATAATTCCCGTAATTTCATCTGTACCAACCTCGCCACAAGCTTGTCTTGGGCTTATTTAAACATGATTTTGTAGTTTATGGGGAAATTTTATGATCAAGGTGTTTTCGTTTTACTTGATGCTTGACCAATTCTACCGCCAATTGGATTGCTGCTTTCATACTTGTTGCGTCAGCAATACCCTTTCCCGCAATATCAAAGGCTGTTCCGTGGTCTGGTGAAGTCCGTACATAAGGTAAACCAATGGTAGTATTTACAGCCCGATCAAAAGCCATTAATTTAACAGGAATTAAACCTTGGTCGTGATAAAGTGCTAAATAAGCATCAGCGGGATTTTTGACCTCACCATTTCCATACCAAGCCAGACCTGGTTTTACCCACATTGTATCTGGTGGTATTGGTCCTTCTAACTGATTTAGGGAGTTTTTGGCGCGGTGTTTTTGGCGTTGTGACTCCAACCAGGGAATTAACCAGTCTATTTCTTCCGTTCCCAATTGTCCCATTTCTCCACTGTGGGGATTTAAACCGGAGATCACAATTCTCCAATTTTTCAGCCCAAAATCATTTTCCAAACACTCTACCAGCAAATCTAGTTTTTTTGTCAATAATTCTGGCGTTAATGTATTGGGTACTTGACATAAGGGAATATGTGTGGTAGCAAGTAAAGTACGGAGTGTCCAACCGGTCAAGGGAGATTGTGCCACAAACAACATTCCAAACCGGTCTTTGGAGATATTAAAGCCAGCCCTAGCGGCTAAAAGTTCCGTTTGTCCCGGATAGTTGTAACCTGCGGCTTTCCAGGCTGATTTAGCGATAGGTCCTGTGACAATTCCATCAAATTCACCCGCCAAAGTGTGAGATATAGCATATTCCATATAAGCAAAACTCGCCGCGCCACTGGCCGCATTACCCACACCCGTGACAATTTCACCAACAGCAGGTAGGTCAATAATAGACAAATCAGCGGGATTTGCCAAAATTAGATCATTATCAATATTTTTACTGATATTTTCATAAGTTATAGTTATTAAATTTTTGTTACCTACTACCGTCAGATCACAATTTTGAGTCACTTGTGGATCTGCTAAAGCCTTCAAAATTACTTCTGGTCCGATACCAGCCGGATCTCCTAGCGTTAATACCAACCGTGGGCGTTTATTGTGATTAGTCATGTTGGGTAATTGGTAATTTGTTGTTTGTCAGTTGTTGTTTGTCAGTTGTTGTTTCTTTGCTACTGACCACTGAACACTGACTTTTGACTATTCCCTATTCCCTGTTCCCAAATTGGTTTAGAATAGTTGATAAAGGTCTAACTCGATAGTTTTGATAAACTGAGTTGATCATAAACACAATCAGGAGAATTGTAACATAATGAGCAGTGAAATGTTAAATGCAGCTATATTACCTTTTAGTCTCATCTTCGTAGGTTGGGCTATCGGTGCTTTGTTACTGAAAATTCAAGGTGCGGAAGAATAAAGCCAATTCAAGATATTTGTGAGATTATGGTGCGTTCCCAACGCACCCTACAAAACAAAAAATGTCAATCTTGAGCTTTCATTTTCCAACCTGGTTTGACTACCTGACGACTACGTGCAATTACTAAGGCATCATCGGCGATATCTTCTGTCACAGTTGAACCTGCGGCGATGTAGACATCATTCCCGATAGTAATAGGTGCAACTAAAACACTATTAGAACCGGTTTTGGTGCGATCGCCAATAATTGTTCTATGCTTATTCACACCGTCATAATTAGCAGTAATTGTCCCTGCACCGACATTTACCTGAGTTCCAGCGGTCGTATCACCTAAATATGAGAGATGTGACACATTAGTGCGATCGCCCAATTGAGTGTTTTTCAACTCGACAAAATTACCAATTCTACAACCTACACCCACATTAGCATGACCGCGTAAATGGGCATAGGGACCGATGCGGGTATTATCCTGAATAATACTATCCGTGACTACAGAATATAGGACAGTGACATTTTCACCCAAGTTGCTATTTTCAATTAAACTTCCCGGACCAATACGACTACCAGACTTAATTACCGTCTTTCCACGCAAATGAGTTTGAGGTTCAATAATCACATCTGGCTGTAACTCCACAGTTTCATCAATAGTAATACTAGCCGGGTCAATTAACGTCACACCTGCTAACAACCATTTTGCGTGAATGCGTCTTTGGAAAATATCATTAGCAGCCGCCAATTGTAATCTATCATTAATTCCCAAAATTTCTTGGTAATCTTGAACATCTACCGCCATTACCTTACCCACCTGAGTTACAGCATCAGTAAGATAATATTCTTTTTGGGCATTATTAGCTTGTAAATGTGGTAAAATGTTAGCCAAATCTGGCCAACGAAAGCAATAAATACCAGCATTTACTCGGTTATTTTCTCTTTGATTAGGAGTACAATCTTTATCCTCAATTATTTTTTGGACAACACCTGCACTATCACGGAAAACCCTACCATAACCTTGAGGATTTGCCAATTGTGCAGTCAGAATAGTACAGGAATTATGATTTTCTTGGTGAGTTTGTAAAAGAGCTTTCAGAGTTTCAGTTCGCAACAAAGGGACATCACCATTTAAAATTAATAAATCCCCAGTATAATCTTGTAAATAGGGAAGTAATTGTTGGATAGCATGACCCGTACCTAATTGTACAGTTTGTTCCACAAACTCCACGCCATGAATTGAATCAATAGCCGTTTTTACTTCCTGAGACTGATAACCAACAATCACTAATTTGCGTGAAGGTGAAAGGGGTTCAGCACTTTCAATAACGCGTTCCACCAAAGATTTTCCACCCAAAGAATGTAAAACCTTAGGCAGATTAGATTTCATTCTTGTTCCTTTTCCTGCCGCGAGAATTGCTACAACAACCATAATTAGCTATCAGTAAATTTGCGATCAATGCCTTTTTGACTTGCTTCCTTCCAGGCGATATCATATCAGTTAATCATCTGTAGCGGGAGTCATAAGAAAATTTTAGATGATTAGAACCAAAGTAAAATACAGCAGTTTCCGATATTATGAAGTACAGATATTAATAATAAAACTCTTGTGGTGCGGGCA
>NZ_KE384656.1:3615-5310 GCF_000426905.1 Dolichospermum circinale AWQC131C | reverse complement strand
GAATAGAGGCTCATCATAAACAATACACCCATCTAAATTCTCAAAAGCACGAGCAATGACAGTCGAACGACTTCTAGGACAAGCCCACATAGCTATATGTTTGTTTTCATTTTTTTTGGAATTTCCAGCATCAACGGCATTCATATTAGGAAACGATAATTGGGACAATTAATTGTATCATATTTTAGAAACATCTCTAATTACCTTCTGTAGTTGGTCGAATCAAAATTTCATTCACATTCACATGATCGGGTTGTGTCACTGCATAGATTATAGCTCTGGCAATATCCTCACTTTGTAAAGGTGTTATTGTCTGACGTTGTTCTTCACTAAGCTGTTTGATGATGGGGTCAGAAATTAAGTCAATAAATGGTGTATCAACTAAACCTGGTTCAATGATGGTAACGCGAATGTTGTCTTTATACACTTCTTGGCGTAATGCTTCTGAAAGAGCATTGACACCCGATTTTGTAGCACTATAAACTCCAGCCCCAGCTTGCGCTATCCTGCCATCGACAGAAGATATATTGACTATATGCCCGGATTTTTGGGCTTTGAGAAGAGGTAAAACTGCGTGGATAGCATATAAAACTCCTAGAACATTCACATCGAATGCTCGTCTCCAGTCTGCGGGATTCCCAGTATCAATTGTACCAAATACACCAATTCCTGCGTTATTCACCAGAATATCCACATGTCCAAGTTCTCCATTGGTCTTTTGGACTAAGTTATTTACCTGAGCTTCATTTGTAATATCTGTAACAATAGATAACGCCTGACCGCCACTGGCTGCGATCTGTTTTGCTAGTACATCCAAACATTCAGCACGTCTTGCCGCGATTGCGACTTTTGCCCCCTCCGCAGCCAAGGCGAAGGCTGTAGCCGCTCCAATACCAGACGAAGCTCCAGTAATAATAGCTACTTTTCCATCTAATTTACCTGCCATCAGTCACTCCTTATTTTCGTTTTGCTCATGGGATATGTAATAATTGCCTTTTGTACTTGATTTTGTTTTTTGGTAATTTTTATATACAAAAGCTAAAAGTGCCTACAAAATAAACACTATGGGTTTTCTTCGTGCCATACAACTGAGGTTAACAAACACCATAAGTTACGCCTAGTTCCTTTAGCCATCGACGATAGGCAACTGTGCATTTATCTGATGGCACATGGATTTCCTGTAACAACCATTGCGTGTTTATCTGCTTTGGCGGTAACAGTGGTAAACGCGCTGGCTGTTGGGCATGTAGAATCCGAATATCTTGTTCTATTGTTTCGTCATATTCGGTTAGTAGCTTTGACTCCAAGGTTTTAGAGTCCAACATTCTAAGGCACTTCCATGTTATCAACATCTGCAATATGCTCTTGTCTTCATCAATCGGTGTGATGGTCATCAAATCCACAATCCGCATTTCAGGGGATTCTGAAACGCAGTATTGACATAAAGGATGACTAAGCCTCAACCAATTAACCCATGAGTCATCTTCGATATCGCTGACAATCCTTGATGTCTGGAATTGATACTTACCCATAGTCAGGCCATCTTTGTCTAGTTTCACCTCAAAGTTTTCAACTTTTGTATAATTGCGATCGCCTAACCAACCGTCATGGATAAAAGGAAAATGAGATACATCTAAGGAATTATCCATCACACGAAACGCACTAGCTTGAATCAAGTAAGACTTAGTATAAGTT
>NZ_KE384656.1:3381-3605 GCF_000426905.1 Dolichospermum circinale AWQC131C | reverse complement strand
TTGTGATAATTCGGATCGTCCCATTCGGGGAACTCAGGTATATCATTCACAGGGTTCCCTAAACAGACCCACACTAAGCCGTAGCGTTCCTGGCAATGATAGGTCTTGGCAATCGCACTTGCTGGGGGTATCATGTCAGGGTGAGCCGGGATCTGTACGCATTTACCTGCTTCATTGTATCTCCATCCGTGATACGCACAAACCAAAGTATTATTCACTATTTC
>NZ_KE384656.1:0-3371 GCF_000426905.1 Dolichospermum circinale AWQC131C | reverse complement strand
TCCCATAGACAGAGCCACACCTCGGTGGGGACAGTGGTCTTGCCACACCTGTATGGGTGAATTCTGTTCATGACTGCGCCATAGTACCAACTTAACTCCCAACAAACTAGCTGTGGTGATACTTCCTGGTTTACAATCTTCTACCTTTGCGACTACGTACCAGTCGTTGATTAAGATTTGGTCGGCATTTGTCATAATTGTCTCCTAGTTTTACCCGCCAGCAAAGCGTAAGTCAGAAAATTTAACATTATTTTTGACATTATTTTAGTTTATAATTGAACCTGCGATCACTAGATTCTCCCTTTCAAAGCATCCGCCAACAGCGGTTCGATGTTGTTTTTTGTAAAAATCAGAGTTAGTGTCCAGTAATTGGTAGTTGAAGTATTGGCAGCTGCGGTGTGCCATAGAGTTGGTGTATAAAACATTGCTGCTCCTCCAGGAAGTGGAAGACATATTTCTGTATCTAGTGAATTATCAGAAGACGGATCTAATGAGTGTTCCCATCGGTGGCTACTTGGTATAACTCTTAATGCACCCATAGCATTATCGGTATTCTGTAAGTGTATAGTTATGAATACCGTAGCTTGATTGGCTACTGGAACCAACAACTGAAGATCATCGTCATTCAACTCTTTTGTTGACTTGGATGCAAGTTTGTTCAATACTTCAACTACATATCCATGATCTTGATGCCAAGCAATGTATCCTGTACCCGCACGAATTATTGCTAGATCGCTAATCAATAGGGAAATATCAGAGCCAATTAGAGCTTGCACTGATTCTATCACAGTAGGAAGCTCTAAAAGCCTCTGAATTATCTTTTGATACTTAATTGGATCAGGGATAGTATAATCAGACCACCATTCATAGTCACCCGGCAATACTCCTCCACGTTTTTGTTCAGTAATAAGTTCTACTTCATGCCGTATTTCTTCAACTAACGCTTTTGGTACAGTTTCTTCTAGCGTGAAATAACCATCATTTACGTAAGCTTGTTTTTGTTCGACTGTAAGCATCTCTTTTATTTCCTCGCAATTTAAAGGATTTAGTGGATCGTCTCGCCATAATTAAGTTTAATACTGCTGCAACCATCAGGTAAGTAGGGCTTGCTGAAAAGTTTTTGGTGAGCTTTCAAAGAAGCAGGGGCAGGGGGGAAATCCGAGCTAATTTTTTGGCCAAGTTTCCCAAAAGTGCAAGTATTTTGAGTTAGGGTAGTTCAGAATCTGACATCCCTTTAGGTTAAAAAAGCTTGAAACCCTTATTTGGTAATGCTTTTACTGTTATTCAGCAAGCTCTAGGTAGGAATTATCCTGCGGCTGTTCTTTCTCTGGTTAAAAGAAACTTTCTCGAGAAGCTCGCTCCGCGCCTTCATTCCAGCTAATTTTTCTTCAGACCAATACTGAAAATATCCCAATCTAAATAATTCATCACTAGCCTTTTGTAACTGGCTTAATGACTGTACTGATGCTAAGACGTACTTGGGGTGAGTTATGATTACGTTATTCACGTTATTCACGTTATTCGGGTCATCACCGACATACTGTTTGTCTGGATGCGATGCTAAAGCTACCAAATCGTATTCTAGTAATACATAATTCGCCTCTGTAATGTACTTTTCCAACGTCTGTGCATCTAGGTTTTGAGAGTCGCAGCCAAAAAGCACCATCTCAAAGTCATCATTCCATGTTTTTATCTGTTCCATTAGAAGCTCTGGCAGTTCAAATCCATGAAACCAACGAAGACTAACACGGTTATTCAACCAAGCTGCCTTGGCGTAAGGACAGGGTAGAAAATTTCCTGTTAGAGGATTGGGAATGCTGACAACATTGATAATCCAATCCTCCATCTCTTGGCGAAATTGTTCGAGATTTATCATAATATTTGATTTTTCCTCGCTTGTAGTAATTGGTAGTTGAAGCATTGGCAGCTGCGGTGTGCTATGTAATTTCTGTATAAAACATTGCTTGGTTTTTATTCAGATGTAAGCATCTGTTTTATTTCCTTGCAATTCAAGGGATTTATGAGTTACAATTACATGACTCACATTATTCGCGTTATTAGCGATATACCGTACAGCCAAAGATTTCATTATAGCACTACGCCCAGACCTAAGGAAATTTTAAGTTGAGATGGTAAACCAAGATTTAACAGAACTCCAAAATAGCTTGGATAAGGTTGAGATGACAACATCTGCCCCAGAAAATAACCGATATATTTTGGGTGTGCTGTTGATTATTCTGGCAACTCTAGTCTATAGCTCAATCTTGCCAATTACTAAAGGTTTAATCACTAACATCTCTAAAGAAGTGCTAATGGCAGTTCGCTTTACAATGGCTGCTGTGGTTTTTACCCCATTCCTTCGTAATCTGAATATCCCCCTAGTACGTGATGGGGCAATCATGGGACTGTTGTCTTTTGGTATGTATGTTAGCGCCACTTCTGGACTGGAGACATTCTCTGCCAACCGAGGGGCATTCACCTTGGGAATAAGCGTGATCTTTGTGATGCTGTTTGATCTGCTGTTGGGCAAGCGCATAGCTCCCAGAGCCATAGTAGGAGCAACACTGGCCTTCAGCGGAATTGGGGTAATGTTTTGGGGGAGTGGAGAGTCTCTTAACGGCGCAGGTTGGCTGCTCCTTTGCGCCCTGTTAAACTCAGCTTACTTAATAGCAATTCAGCAGTTCGTACAACGTCATCCAACTGTGCAACTAGTTGCAGTTGGATTATGGGTGCCAGCAGTCGCAGGTTTGTTGTGGGCTGCTCCCGAATTGACTGGTCATTTTGAGGCGATTGTTGGCAGTCTCAATGTCAATCTTGGTAGTCTCATCTATCTAGTGGTAGTTGATACTATTGTATTTACCTGGTTAGAAATGATAGGACAACACTGGATTCCAGCTACTGAAGTAGCAATCCTACAAACTATCGAGCCATTGATGGCGGCAATTATCTCGTTTTGGCTATTGGGGGAGACATTTGAAACTCACGATTTTATTGGCGCTGGCATGGTGTTAGGGGCAATGATTTTGGTTGTAACCCGCCCCAAGGTTGATGAAAGTAGTTCACCTGTCTTGATGCCAACAGAGTGACAGTGGCATTATGGGTGAATATCGTCGCATCTAGGTTAGGGACGTGGCAGAAAAAACAATAGCGAATTAGATACAGAGCATAAACTACGGCTATTTGAATAATGGGAGAGCATTATCCATAATTATTACCTCGTCATATAGACTTGACACAGTCAAACCATTATCCTAATATAGACTTGACACAGTCAAACCATTATCCTATTCTTTAGATTTCAGTCACATTCTAATCTAATCCAAAATGAAAACAAACATATAGCTATGTGGGCTTGTCCTAGAAGTCGTTCT
>NZ_KE384655.1:280-5725 GCF_000426905.1 Dolichospermum circinale AWQC131C | reverse complement strand
AACTTTCTATACCAAAAACATTTTGCTGAACGAGGGTATCCGGGCTTGGATGGCTCCTCAAGACCAACCCCACGAACAATTTGTATTCCCTGAAGAAGTGCTACCTCGCGGTAACGCTCTGTAAAAAAAATCAATCTTTAATTAATTGTTTTTCCTTAACCCTGCCGTGAGGCAGGGTTTTTTGATGAAATAATTTTTACAATATAATTTCCAGTATTGCAAATTTTTGTAGTTGTGTTATAGTAGTTTCAGGTGAAAAACCCAAAGCATTTTGCTTTGCCTTTTGAGACTAAGACCGTTTAGGCAATAAGGAGGTGATGCCCATGATAGAAAGTAGTATAACCATGGGTCATCAAGTTGCAGTTAGCCGGCTGTGCGCCGGGGCTGTTCTCTAAAAGTTAGCCTTAGTTTTTTTGAGGACTAAGTAAGCTCAACTAGCTAGGCTAAAAGTCGGAGTCCCTTCCGGCAGTCTGGTTGCAACTTGAAGACCCCCTAGACCGCCCTGACTTAGATTTTCTGATCTAAATCAGGGCGGATAGTTTTTCTGGGTGGTTTTTTTGCATAAAAATAATTTAGTTTTTTCCGGAAATAAACAAGAAATAGCGTTTATTTTGTTGAGTTTGGCAATTTTTTCGCCTAACTAAATAGCGATTGTCATATCCTATCGGAACATTTGCAGGGAATAAAGTATCATTCACAGATATAACACGAGCAAAGTATAGATGATGTAGAGAAGTTACGATTAAAAGTACATTTCAAAACTCATCTACAGTTACAGTTTGTATTGGCAGATCATATCTGATGACGCTTGTTAGTGAGAAGAGTTTGATGTGAGCGTAAAGAGTGCGAGTTTGACTGATAAAAATAACATTACTAGTCTACCAGAGAAATTTACAGTCACTTCATCATAACTTCTTATTTTAATCATTAGAAATAGTTATAATATAACTATATTCTATGAATATGAGTTTTTGTATAAGTTAATTGTATAGAAACTTAATGATTAGTTAATCAATTGTTAGTCTTGTGAAAAGTAAAATTGTAGTAGTGGCAGCCATGCCTAATACACAGGTTTCAACAAGACGTCGCATTTCTAAGCAATTAGCTACAGATAACTTGATTTATTCATGTAAGGTGTGAGGAGAAAAGGAAAGATGTCTAATATCTTGTGGAAATCCCTGGTGGTTAGCCCAGCAGCTTTGGGAGCAGTATTGCTAGTATCTTCAACAGCGATAGCTGCGACCACAACCACCACAGAAACATCATCACTGGAAACTTCCTCCGCAACAGAAGTTTCTCAAGAGCCAGAAGTATTGGTCAAGGAAACCAAAGCAGCCCAATTTTTAGCTCAAGCTAAAGTCAACAGTTTCAGCAACGAAAACAATAATTCCCAGTCTCAGGTAACATCAGTTTCGCAGTTTTCTGACGTACAACCTACAGATTGGGCGTTTCAAGCCTTACAGTCATTGGTTGAACGCTACGGTTGTATTGCTGGTTATCCCAGTGGGACATTTCGCGGTAATCGCTCTTTAAGTCGTTATGAATTTGCGGCTGGTTTAAATTCATGTTTAGATCGTGTAAATGAATTAATTGCCACAGCGACGGCTGATCTAGTTACCAAACAGGATTTAGCAACATTACAGCGTTTGCAAGAAGAGTTTTCTGCCGAACTAGCAACTTTACGCGGTCGAGTGGACGCTTTAGAAGGACGTACTGCTGAATTAGAAGCAAATCAATTCTCCACTACCACTAAGTTAAAAGGTGAAGCTATTTTTGCTGCTACCGATACTTTTGGTAATGAGACGGGTAAAGCAAACCGCGCAGTTTTGCAAAACAGAGTGCGTTTAGGCTTGGAAACCAGCTTTACCGGTAGGGATATGTTAACAACCCGGTTATCCGCTGGTAATGCTACAGCCTTTGATTTCCGAGATAATGCAAATGCTCCGATTAATCCTGCTAATGCTGCTGGAATACGTAGTAACGCAGCAGGTAAGCAAATCTTTGAAGTTGGTAGCACCAATAATAACAGCGTAAAAATTGACAAGTTAACTTATGAAGCACCCGTAGGTCCAGCGAGAGTGTATCTAGCGGCTAGTGGTGGACAACATAGCGATTATGCGGCTGTTAATAATCCCTACTTCTTTGATAAAACAGATGGTGGTAAGGGTGCTTTAACCACTTTTGCGTCTGAAAATCCGATTTATCGCATTGGTGGTGGTTCTGGTATTGCGTTGAATGTACCCTTTGGGAAACCTGGTGATAGTTCCTTAAAACCAAGTTCATTAACATTAGGTTACTTAGCTTCCAATGCTAATAATCCTACTCCTAGTAATGGCTTATTTGATGGGAATTATGCGGCCTTAGGTCAGTTAAACTTTAATGTTGGTAATCGTTTTGCTTTAGCTGCTACCTATGTGCATGGTTATCAAAGAGCAGGTAGCACCTTATTTGATTCAGCAATTGATGGTGGTAGTGCTTTAGTAGGTACTTCACAAGCTAATACTCCAACTGTAGCAGGTCCTAGCTCTAGTAACTCCTATGGTATTTCTGCTGCTATCAAGCCCAGTCAGAAATTGTCTTTAAGTGGTTTCGTTTCCTACCATGATGTTATTCCCGAAGGTGCTGGTGTTAGTAGAGAAGCTTGGAGTTATGGAGCGGGTTTAGCCTTACCTGATTTTGGTAAAAAAGGTAACGTCTTGGGTATTTTTGGTGGTGCTCAACCTTATTCACTCAGCGCGGGTGCTAGTCAGACACCATACCAAGTGGAAGGATTTTACAAGTATCAGGTTTCAGACAATATTTCTGTAACTCCTGGTGTAATTTGGGTAACATCTCCTGGACAGGCTACTAATAGTAATGATGCCTTTATTGGTACACTAAGAACAACTTTCAGTTTCTAGACTGTTAAAAGTCTGCTGATAACTTGAAAAATTAGGCGTTGGTAAACAAAAATATGAATTTGTCTGACGCTGAGGCACAAAGACGCGAAAACTAAGAGTTTGAGAAATGAAATCTTTGATTTTCATAGCTCAATATGACTACCCAAAAATTATTTTACCCTGCCATGAGGCGGGGGTTTTTTTTAGGGGCAATAAAAACCCCAGTGGAAAACGGGAGTATACTGGAAAAGAGGGGAACTGTTGGATTTTGTTCATCTTCATGCTTCAACTTTCATCTTGGATGACTACTTGTGGAACTATCATGTAAATCTGAATACGCAATTTTGGCGTTATTAGAAATGGCTACTCATTACGAAAACGGTGAACCGATGCAAATTCGGCAAATCGCTATGCAACAAAAGATACCTGATCGTTATTTAGAACAACTGTTAGCAAGTTTGCGGCGTGGGGGTATAGTGAAAAGTCAACGGGGTTCAAAAGGCGGTTATTTATTGGCGCGAGAACCTCGGAAAATTAGTATCTTTGATATTTTAGAATGTTTAGAAGGTTTAGATGTGCAGACTGGTGATCAAGATTCTCACCGCACAAGTTTAGATCATACTGTGGTGACGGAAA
Organism: Dolichospermum circinale AWQC131C; assembly: GCF_000426905.1. Lineage (NCBI taxonomy): Bacteria > Bacillati > Cyanobacteriota > Cyanophyceae > Nostocales > Aphanizomenonaceae > Dolichospermum > Dolichospermum circinale. The sequence continues at coordinate 2,210 of NZ_KE384655.1, read as the reverse complement.
TTTGGCAAGAAGCACGTCAAGCGGCAAATTCAGTGTTACAAAACTATTCACTTCAGGATCTTTGTGAAAAACGAGATTCCCGAAAGCAGTTGGATATCATGTACTACATTTAAGGGCGTAGGAATTTATTATGGGTATTGTCAAAAATATTACGGAATTGGTGGGACGGACACCTTTAGTACAGTTAAACCGGATTCCTCAAGAATTGGGTTGTGTGGCTAGAATTGTGGTGAAATTGGAAAGTATGAACCCCTCTGCATCAGTAAAAGACCGCATTGGGGTAAGTATGATTAATGCTGCGGAGCAAGAAGGATTAATCGCTCCGGGGAAGACAATTTTAGTAGAGCCAACATCGGGAAATACGGGTATTGCTTTGGCGATGGCGGCGGCAGCTATGGGGTATAAATTAATTTTAACCATGCCGGAGACTATGAGCGCGGAACGGCGATCAATGTTAAGGGCTTATGGGGCAGAATTGGAACTCACGCCGGGAATTGCCGGGATGAGTGGGGCGATTCGTCGGGCCCAGGAGATAGTTGATAAAACACCGTATTCTTATATGTTACAGCAATTTCGTAACCCGGCTAATGCCCAAATTCACCGGGAAACTACTGCGGAAGAAATTTGGTCAGATACCGATGGTCAAGTAGATATAATTGTGGCGGGAGTGGGAACAGGTGGTACTATTACTGGGGTGTCGGAAGTCATTAAAAAACGGAAGCCGAGTTTTACCAGTGTAGCAGTAGAACCAGCTAATAGCCCTATATTATCTGGTGGTAAACCCGGTCCTCACAAAATTCAAGGGATTGGGGCGGGTTTTATTCCCCAGGTATTAAAAGTAGAATTAATTGATGAGGTGATTACGGTTACTGATGAGGAAGCGATCGCTTATAGTCGTAAATTAGCAAGGGAAGAAGGATTATTATCGGGAATTTCCACTGGTGCTGCCCTTTGTGCAGCGATTCGTGTAGGCCAACGTCCAGAAAATCGAGAGCGGTTAATTGTGATGATTCAGCCTAGTTTCGGTGAGAGATACTTAAGTACACCTTTATTCCAAGATATAGAAAACAGTAACTAATGTCAATTAACAATCTATTGGATTCATGTCCGATTTTAACCATTACGATACCTTAAAAGTCAGTAATAATGCCAGCCAAGCGGAGATCAAACAAGCCTATCGTCGTTTGGTTAAGATTTTCCATCCTGACATTAATCAAGAAATAACAGACAATGAAGAAATTATTCGTGTCAATGCTGCTTATGAAGTTTTAAGTGACAGCAAAAGTCGTCTTAATTATGATCAAGAACTGCGCTATAGTCAGAAAAATTCCCATTATACTCGCCAAAAACGCTCAGAATCTGCCCAAGAGCATTATAAAGCGACTAGAAAAGTTAGAAAAGATGTTGATGAGAACATTGAAGAATGGTTAAAACTAGTTTATAAACCGGTAAATCGGATACTTGGAACAATTCTCAATTCTTTAAAAGAACAAATTGAGGAATTAGCCGCAGATCCTTTTGATGATGTTCTTTTAGACGAATTTCAAGATTATTTAGAATCCTGTAGAGAAGACTTAAAAGACGCTCAAATCAGGTTTCGTTCTTTACCAAATCCTGTTAATTTTGCAGCAGCAGCAGCACACATTTACTACTGTATGAGTCAAATAGGGGAGGGAATTGAAGAGTTAGCTTATTTCCCATTAAGCTATGACGAACGTTATTTACACACAGGACAAGAATTATTTCGGATAGCTAAAAGATTGTATCGGGAAGCGCAAGAGTCGGTTAATTGAGTCTATCGTAAGAGTCATTTAATTACCATCTATTAAACCGAAATATTGCTTATTTTTTTTCAAAAAATACAACTAAGTAGGTGAACGGAAAAAAACCGACATAAATATCTTTTGTCGTAGGTCTATCGAATATGAGG
>NZ_KE384655.1:0-270 GCF_000426905.1 Dolichospermum circinale AWQC131C | reverse complement strand
ATTTCTCAATAATCCTCTTTTTTTACATCTTTATAATTTTATCATTCTTGTGGCGGGTTTGATCTCAAATTGCTGTAATACAACACCCAAATCGTAATTTCCAAACCAGGAGTATCCTACCTATTAAATCCTAAAAAACGCTAACTGCTAACACTTCTTTTTTTCTGACAGAGGTGTCACCTTCAGTAAGCTTTCATTTGCACCGTTGAGAACAGGGTGAAAAAACAAAACCCCCACTAAATAAATAGAGGGGGTGATGTGGTTGTAAAA
>NZ_APIY01000417.1:0-5749 GCF_000426905.1 Dolichospermum circinale AWQC131C | reverse complement strand
ACACATTTTAAAAGCCAAAGAAATATTAATTACTCGTCAAGATACTCATTTAGATAGTTTAGCTGAACGGTTACGAGAACCCAGGATAAAAGCAATTATTGAACCAATGTTAGCAGGTTTAGAATTAGGAAATATACCCAACGATGATATTCAATTTGTGATTGATTTGGGATTATGTAAAATGCACCCCTATGGAGGTTTAACTATTGCTAATCCCATTTATCGGGAAGTGTTACCCAGAGTATTAACAGTAACACCAATGGCATCTTTACCAATGATTGCACCGACTTGGTTAACCCCAGAAGGTGAATTAAATATAGATGCTTTATTAACAGCGTTTCTCAAATTTTGGCGACAGCATGGAGAACCATTATTAAGTAGTGCTGCTTACCATGAAATTGCACCGCATATTGTATTAATGGCTTTTTTACATCGTGTGGTTAATGGTGGGGGAATTTTAGAAAGGGAATATGCCATTGGTAGTGATAGAATGGATTTATGTCTGCGTTATAAAGATGTTATTTTAGGAATTGAATTAAAGGTATGGCGGGATAAAAAACGCGATCCTCAAAGTGATGGAATTGAACAATTAGAATCTTATTTAGGGCGTTTGGGGTTGGATTTTGGTTGGTTATTTGTGTTTGATAGGCGGAAAAATGCTTTACCAATGGAAGAAAGGTTATCAACTGAGGTGGTGGTGACGGAAAATCAACGTCGAATTACTGTGATTCGGGCGTGAATATTTTTAACAGCAGGATATCAAGGTTAAGAGATGGGAATTTAAACCAGAACTCGTGCCATTTCCCTAATTCGATTTGCCCAGGTTTGAGACAACGTGGAAATTTCCAGACGACTAGAATCACTTGCCCAAGTTGATAACCAATGAATATGCCATTTGGATAATTGACGTTGTATTTGAGCTAATTCAAAGGCATTATCTACATCTAAATCAATGGCTGTCAATTCTAAAAACACTTTAATTTCTCGAATAATCTCAAGTACCGCTTCTCCATTAAATTCATTTAAACTGAGAGATGCCATTTGCAGAAAGTTCTGTGCTAATTTTTCCAGACGTACAGAAAGACGCTCACAACGAAAGGTAATTTGTTCTATAGTCCAGTTATTCATAAACATCCTAATAATTTGTGGATGATTTGTTTCACTTCCGAACAGATCGCTTATGATAAATGTATTATTGTATATCTCAAAGTTTAAAATATGTCACTCGCTGAGTTAATTCCTCTGGTCAACAATCTAAGTCAGTCAGACAAGTTATCACTCTTCAAACTCCTAGCCACACAAATCCCAGACGCTGAACTACAAGTTATTTTTTCTGCTTCAGAATACCCGATTTGGTCGCCATATCACGCAACGGAAGCTGCAAACATTCTCATGCAGATGATTCAGGATCACCAAGAGGTATCTACTGATGGCTAGTACAGTGGAATTTCCCTTTAATGATGATGAAGCATTACCCACAATTCCTATCATTCTGAGTTATGCAAACTCTTCTATTTCTGCAAATGCACTGCTGGATACTGGGTCTACTGTCAATGTCTTACCTTATGATATTGGGTTACAATTAGGTGCGATTTGGGATAATCAAACTGTTCGCTTGCCATTGGCTGGAAATCTGGCAAAAGTTGAAGCACGGGGGTTATTTGTGCAAGTTCAAATTGGGAATCTTGAACCCGTTCGTCTAGCATTTGCCTGGGTAGAAACCTCTAATGTACCCTTAATTCTTGGGCAAACTAACTTTTTTCGAGAATTTGATGTTTGTTTTGAAAGATCGCAATCCACAATCAAAATTATCCGAATTGATTAGCGATTGCACTAACCCAATATTAGCGATCGCACTTATAAAAGATGTTTAATAATAAAATTACAAGGTGCGTTACATTTCATTAACGCACTCTACAAGATTGGCGATCGCACTTGTGGTATTCCTCTATTGTTAGATAATTCAGTCAATATTCGTTTATTTTTGATTATAATCCTAAAATATGGACATTTTCCATTTATTGACAAATCTTTTCCATCATTCCCTTTTCTAAATTTAATTATTTCAAACTGATCGGGATTGAATTTATGTAGAAATGTTATAGGTACACCCATAAATCCTTTGTAGTCTAATGGTATCTCTTGTGTTTTATTAACATTAATACCATCATAGTTGTCATAATGGGGGTATTCAATTTCGTTTCCAAAATATCTCTTTGTGAGAGTAATATATTCGTGTCGTTTAAAAGTGTCTAAGTTTGTTAACCATAAACAATTATTTGGAGAAACTATTCTATTTCCAGAGCTATCAATCCTAGTCTCTGTGCCATAGAGTTCATAGTGTTCGGGAACAATGAAACCAGAAATACCTCTACCAAGGTTTATTCCTAACCACGCCTTGTTTTCCTTAATTAGCTTAAAAATTTCTTTATAGGTTATTGCATTAATATTGCCAATTATTAAGAATTTTTTATCGTATTTAACTAATTGAGCCACATACTCCCTAAATAATGAAAATGGAGGATTAGTAACAACAATATCGGATTGCTTTAATAGTTCGATACTTTCAGGACTACGAAAATCGCCATCACCTTTAAAATGAACGATGTCAGTTGAACTTGGTTTAATTCTTTCTCCCTCTAGACCTGTATATTCAAAGAAAAAACCATTTTCAACTTCTTCGGTATTAAACAAATCCCTTTCTTGTTTTCTATAACAAGCAGTTATTAATTTTTTAATACCCAATTCTGCGAAATTTGATGCGAAGTAATTAAAAAAATTGCTAATCCGAGCATCATCGCAATTACAAAAAACTACTTTATTTTTAAAATGACTTTTATAATGTTTTAACTCATTTTCTATATCTGAAAGCTGTGTATAAAACTCGTCATTTTTGTTTTGTTTTGCTTTTTTCAACAAAGAGTGCTGTACTTTTCTTGCCATTATCAACCCGTATTATTCGTTATTGGTAATTTGGTTAAATATTTCACTACCTAATGCCTTAAGAGAGGACTTAGACACTTCAACCATAATATCAAACATTTTTTGTTCATCCCATTTTTCTCCATTTCCTTGTGTATAAATTGAAGCTGCTTGAAGCATAATTGTTTTATCATGATGCTTAACAAATTTATTTTTACATAGATTAGTGTTAATTGGCATTCCATAGTTTGCAGCGGTCAATCTATCTAATCTACTTAGCTTCCTATAATCAAGAGTTACCACCCTTCCATCAGGTCTTTTAATTGAAATAGTTTCAGTTAGAAAATTTGACCCTTCCAGAAATAAGATGTAGGGAAAATGGGATTCAGACAGCATAAAATTAGCAATTTCTGATATGTTTTTATGCGCTCTTTCTATTGCGTTACCAGCAGCCATCAAGTCTTGATTCTTCTTTTTACCAACTAGTTCTCCTTTTTGGATATTTTCAATGTCTTTCCCTTGATGTTTAGCTTCTGTTACAAGCACCACCCTCCAATTACCGTTATCGTCTTTTACTTGAATTATTCCACCATCAGGTTTAATATGTGAATTTGGCACAAAAAGTGTTTGCCCTAATTCTGAATCAAGTTTCTGTAACGCTTCGTTTATTTCTTTTTTACTTATGCTTGTTTTGTATCTAAAAGATAATTGAGGAAATTCCTTTTCAAGCTGTTTAATTACAAGGCGTGAAATTTGTCCAACTGCTATATCGTGGGACTTTGCTTCATTTCCAAATATACCAACTACACCTTGAGACTCTTTATGTTGATTCGTTAATCTTTTTGATTGATTTTTTTTAGACATATTGTTTCTTTACTATTACCTCATTTTTACTTAAAACTTTTGGTACTTTGTTCTTTTTATGTATAACTATGTAACTATGTATTATACAAAAATTTTCTGTATAATACTTTTGAATACAGGTATATAGTAAATATTAGAGGCGATTCTTGTCAAGTTATGCAGAATTTTTCTGTATAACATCCTATGGAACAACGTCCTAAAAAACTGCTCTGGTACAAGATGTGATCAGGCTTAAGCACTATTGGATTGTTATACATTCTCCAACAATCTCAACCAACAATCTCAACTTTTCCACCTCCAACCTTAACCTTTCATTCTCCATTATTTTTACTGATCACTAAGCTGAAATATTATCAACCAAAACCTGATTCATAATTTTCTGTTTCAACGAATCCGCCGCCACTGAAGCAATAATTTCCCAATCTTTTTCTGTCAACATTACCCCAAGCAGTTCGCGCAATACCTGATGATTAGAAATAAACTCCTCACCAAAAAGTTCATCCTTTTGTAACACAGCTTGAATATGTTCTTTAACAGTAGATGTAGGTAGCCTGAATCTTTCCAGCAACTTCTCTCTTGCGGTAGCAGATGCTATAGAAGTCGCTGTTCCCAAATTCCAATCTTTGAGTAACAAACGCACTTCTCGATTCAAAGAAATCCGCAAAGTTTTTAAACGATAAAACAATTCGGGATTAAGTAATATTTGACTAAAACCAGAACCCCAATCTAAACCAGCACCAATATTACCCCCTACTTCTTCCTCACCTAAAATGCTTTTTCTCAACCATTCTTCATTTAGCAATAAATCCATCGGGTTAGCTAATTCTTGATTAGAGGTAAACGGAATATAATTAGATTCTTGCTGACTCATTACTTACCCTCACTGTTTTTGTTATGAGAACGCCATACACCATACTCAAAATAAACTAAATCATCGTAATCTTCATCCTGACCTAAATCTAGCATTCCTTGATTATCATAGAATTTTTCTGTCCCTGGTAAAGAATGTAAACCTACCCTACCTTCATAACCTAATTCTAAACTACGGGTGCGGGCAAATAGCAGAAATACACTCCCAACACCCTTGTATCGTGGTGGACGTTGCACATCCTGACGATTCCAAGGTGCTGTAGCAATTCCATCAACATATACTAAGCGTTTACCCTCTGTAATGCGTGAACCGTGCATCTGAGTTTCCATCAGCATCAATCCTTGTTGGTGAAAATGACTGTGGTAACAAACTAAAATACTATCATTCATTACTCGGATAATTAGAACCTCCCTTAATGTTTGGTTTAACGATTACCAAAACCATGAATTTACCTCCCGGAAATGTGAAAACCATACAACTTGATTATACAATAATCGCAACCAGTGAACCTTTTTATCATGTCAGATCATAATTTTCCTAAATAAATGTGTAAACTTAAAGAGTTCACCTATTACCAAAATCATCATGACTCGCTGGTTTAATATTGCCGGTCCCTGTAAAGACGATATCCACTATATGTTATCTCCCACAGTGCGATTACCAGATTTAGAGGAGCTAATTGAACAAGAAAGTTATTTTGTCCTTCATGCACCACGACAAACAGGGAAAACCACCGCAATGTTAGCCCTATCACAGCAACTTACTGATACAGGAAATTATGCCGCAGTGATGGTATCAGTGGAAGTGGGAAGTGCATTTAATCATGACCCCAGTGCAGCAGAATTAGCAATTTTGGGAACTTGCTATGATACTATTTCTATACGTTTACCCAAAGAATTTCAACCACCTGTTAAACAATGGCAACAGGAAGAACCAGGAAGTAGAATTAAAACTTTTTTATCAGGTTGGGCAAAATCTTTAAACCGACCTTTAGTATTATTTATTGATGAAATTGATTCTTTGCAAGATCAAACATTAATTTCAGTTTTACGACAATTAAGAGATGGTTTTCCTAACCGTCCCGAAAATTTT
>NZ_APIY01000416.1:0-6405 GCF_000426905.1 Dolichospermum circinale AWQC131C | reverse complement strand
TAATCCTGAAACTCTTTCCAGTCAACACTTGTAAGTTATTCTCTTACATCGAACTCAGGTGACTAGGGGTGGGTTGAAAAATATTTCTGCTAAGTCTACACCCTCAAACCCTTGCGTTTCAACTACCATCCCGACTAGGGGTGGGTTGAAGGGAAAGGAAAGATAAATAACTTTTGGAATGCGTAAGCGTTGCGCTGCTGCAAGCAGTTCGCTAGTTAAGCAGGTTTGGATTTAAAATAGTTACAAAATAGAGTTGATTATGGGAGGATTGAAAGGAGTGCTGCGATCGAACCAATAATTGAACCAATATATTAATAATCATTGGTTTATCATGGATGATTTTCAGCGACATTATTGTGTTAACGGTTGAAAAAATGAATTCGACGACACTAATCTGTTAACAGCGACATGAATTTGTTAATAACGACAAGAATCTGTTAACGACGACAAATAATTTGTTATTCGACAAACAAAATGGAGAATAGGAGACTCGAACCCCTGACCTCTGCGGTGCGATCGCAGCACTCTACCAACTGAGCTAATTCCCCTTATTCGTGCTTATGAGTTCTTATCTCTAATACACATAGCCCATTCTAGCATTCAGAAACAATAAATTGCCCATCTTTTTTTAAAAAAACTTCCTGTACCTGCTGTAAATCCAAATCAATCAAATAATCAATTGTCCAATTAGCTTGACGTTGCAGCATATGGAACGGGTAAGTATTCGCTACACCTACCACCTGCATTTGGGCTTTTCTAGCTGCTTGAATACCTGCGGGAGTATGTTCAATCACTAAACACTCCTGAGGTTGTAGATTTAATTCTGGATATACTTGATTCATCCGTTCCAGTGCTAATAAATATCCTTCCGGGTTAGGTTTATGACTGCTGATATCATCCCCTGATACAATCACGGGAAAGTATTCAGCTAATTTAGCAGATGTCAACACTGTTTCTATTTCTAAAGATAAAGTATCACTAACTAACCCCAATTTGAGATCATGGTCACGAATTTGAAAAATCACGTCTTCAATTCCGGGATATAAAGGCAATTGTTCCAACTTTTCTAATTCTAGAATATAACCTTGAGCTTTGCGGGTGAGTAATTGAGTCATGTAAACTTCTGTCACTACCCGACCACGATTTTTCAGCAAGTTTTGCAAGTAAGCGCGATGGCCGAACCCTAAAAAAGCTTGACGTTCTTGCACTCGTTGAATTTGGAGGTTTTCCCCCAGGAGAATCTCATCTATTAGTTGAATATGGATTGGTCTATCTTTAATGATGACACCATTAAAATCAAATAAAACCGCTTTTAAACTCATGGCGCTAATTCCTAACTCCAAATTTGGGGACTCCTGTTATACATTTTCCCGCCACTAATTACTGATTGTAATATGGCTGGGTGCAAAATGTAGGATCTAGAAGAGTAATGGCCATTGGTAAAATCCGATGTTCCTGCACTTGAATTCTAGCGTGTAGAGTTTCTGGTGTATCCTCTGGGAAAACAGGAACAGCCGCTTGCATTAAAATCTCTCCACTGTCAACTTCTAAAGAAACAAGATGTACAGTACAGCCAGTGATTTTCACTTTGGCTGCTAAAGCCTGTTCTACAGCTTGTACGCCCTTAAAACTCGGTAATAAACTGGGATGAATATTGATCATCCGCTGGGGGAAAGCATCAATTAACACTTGTGTAACTAATCGCATCCATCCTGCCATAATCACGAATTTCACATCATACTGCTGCAATATTTGGACTATTTTACTATCAAACTTTTTCCGACTTTTATAATCACGATGATTCAATAGTACAGATTCTACACCCCATTTTTCAGCCCTGATTGCTGCTTTAGCATCGGGATTATTGTAAATTAAAACTTGAATCTTGGCGTTAATTTTACCATCAGCAATAGCTTGGGCAATTACTTCAAAATTACTGCCATTTCCTGAAGCCATGATTCCTATTTGCAAAGGCTGATCAGATGAAACTTGGTAATTATAAATATCAGGAGAAATCAGACTGGAATGATTATTTATTGGCAAATTGTAGGTCATATAGAAATCCTTAATGATATGTAATAAACTCTTGAACATTTAACCTGCATATTTTACAAGTAAAACTCTTGTGGGGTGGGCATCCTGCCCGCCCAAATTATGCAAATTAAAGGTTTTTCAGCTTCAAATCTATTAGTTTTTGGGCAATACCTATCATCAATTTTAATCACACTACACAAATGATAGTTCTCAAGGTTAATCCTTAAAACTCTCTGCGTAAGAAGATAAGAATAGCAAATGCTAACAACATAAAGCTATAAAGTAAACCATAAACTGCATTGATAATTAATGTGATTGTGTCGGGTAGTGCTTGTAAACCGTAAACGGCATCATTTTTTAGGTCTAATCTGGATAAATCTGGTAAGATCAGATATAAACTTTGGGTAATGCGTTCCATAGTAGGATTACTACTTAATTTACCTAATGCAAACAAATCTTGAGTAATATTTCCCATTAAATATACTGCATAAGTTAGGGCAGTGGCGATTAGGGAACTAGTAAAAACTCCTAGACTAATAGCTACGGCAGTAATTAAACATAATTGGAAAAACATAAACAAGGTAGCCAGAAAAATACTGGTCATTGGATAGGATATTTTGCCAATTTGCAAAAATCCTAAATAAATCATTGTCATGATGACAATTAAAACAGCTATTATCGCTGATAGTCCTAAATATTTACTAGCAATAAATTCACTGCGGCTGATGGGTTTGGCAATTAATACTAATATGGTGCGTTTTTCTATTTCTTTGTTAACTAATCCCGTCCCGATAAATATAGCCACAATTAAACCAATGATATTCATGGTTGCCAAACCAAAATCTAAAAAGATTTTATCAGAACTGGTGGCTGTAAATTCAGGAATTGCCCGGAAGGCAATAGCGAGGATGAGTGCATATAAAGGGATGATGTACAGGATGCGATCGCGTATCACCTCCTGAAATACATTCTTGGCCATGGCAACGGTTCTAATTACATTCATATTTGTTAGTCATTACTTATTAGTCATTAGTTCTTAGTTGTTAGTTATTTGTTTTCGTTCTATTTTACCTTAGTTTTGTTACTTTTTTGGGTGGGGGAGGGGGAGAACCATTGAAAAATTTACTTGTGCGATCGCAAGAAATCTTAGCAACTGTATTCTTATTATCTGTCTGTTGTCCCGATTGAGAGGGTTGAATAAAACAAGATTTTTTCCAGTAAAATCCTTTGGCATTGGCACTAGGTCCATTCCAAATAGTCAAAATATCTAGCTGATATCCAGAGTTGAAATTAACTAGACGTGGTTCAACACTCCAGAGTTGTTTTTCTTGGGATCTACTGAGGTGATTATTAATTGTTCTCTTCCCCAAATTCCCTAGCTGCTGATCAGCTTCTAGTAACCATTTTTCTACTTCTGACCAAGGTTTATTGGCAATTTGTTGATTAACTAAAGGTTGCAGTTTATTTAAAATCAAATCACCATTTTTTGGTTTTTTGGCAGGTGGTTCTAGTCTAATGACAAAGGCACTTTTCTGAAAGTTGTCTGCACGTAAACTAGGATAGTCTTTTAACCATTTATCTATAACGAAGTAAAACTGCAACCAACAACTAATTAGCATACACCAAGATAACAAAATTATTATTTTTTGGCGGTCTTGTAATTTGGGCAGTTTTGCTTTTGCGGATCTTCCTCCCGTACCTTCAAAGAAGTTAGGTATGGCCGTAACAATCGCAGATATTGTTGGCCAAATAACTATAGTTTTAGCTGTTAATATATTCTCCTGATGTCCAAAGGCAAAGACGCTAACTAAAAACCCTGTAATTATTGCCCCGACTGGCATAAAAGTTCCGGGAAATCTTAAAGGATCATCGGTGGTATACCAAGCTGTTCCTGCTAACAAAAATATCCAACCACAAAAGGCAATAATATCTTTGACAGATCCTACAGCAAAATATGATATTCCCCAAGAAAAAACGCTCAAATAAATAAATGTCTGCCACGAGTATGCTTTTGTTGGTGTCAGAAATTTTTGCAACCCTGCGAATAAACCTTTAATAAATTGAAATATGCCCAGTATTTCCTTGAATAATGAGTCCATTGGATTACCTCTAATCAATAAAGTGATTAATATTGATCATCTTCCAGAATACAGAGAACGAATTAATAAGATGATCGTTATGGCAGTGTAACTCAGTGAATTTGCTATTAAGATGGCAGTTACTAAATTAGTATTTTGCAATTTAGCTATATTCATATAAATTGCTCTTTGTTGTGAAGAAATCATGTCTGTTTCTGTTTTTTTGCCACCTTCACCCATAACAATGATCAGCATTTTCATAATTAAAAACTTAACTATAAAAGTCGCTAAAAAAATAGTAAATGATAACAAAATTATCAGGGAACTGATACCAGTATCTTTTAACTTATTAAAAAATACATAATTCATCAAGTCTGATTTGATAGTAGTAGGTAATATGGGTTCGATCACAAAAAAGATAATCCAGCCAATTACACTAGAAAAAACATTAATGGTAATGGCATAAAAAATGCTGGTCTTCTTATCAAACTTTAGCCATTTATTAAGAACGGAAGCTTCTATGGGAATGGCTGCTAGTAAGAATAATATTTCAAAAAATATTGCCCCAATTGGCAAAATTATGGGTAGTGATAATTCTTCAGACATATTTGTTAAAAGTCTAAGTTAGAACCATTTGAGCGGTTATGATCCGCGCTTACATTGACGAAACACACCTGAGTGAGTTGATAAACCTGATTTTTTGTTTATAAAAAATACTAACAACGGGCAATTATCTCATGTTTTGGTATTTATAATCTGAGTATTTCAAGATTTTTTATGGAAATTATCAATACATTTACTTAATGTAAATACGTAGGCAGAAAACCGTACATCCTCAACCCGGTTTCGTTAAGATAAGGAATTACCACTTTATAGCTTTTCAAAAGATGACAAGGAACGGTATCGGTATTCGCACAGCGCAAGCGCGTTCTGAGCGGCTTACGGGTCAAATTCACGTCTATGATGGTTTGGGAAAAGGTAAGTCCCAAGCAGCTTTAGGGGTGGTTTTGCGCTCGATTGGTTTGGGAATTAATACACCCTGGGATTCTTGTAGCCGGGTGTTACTGTTGCGGTTTTTAAAAGGTCCAGAACGGGATTATGATGAGGATGGAGCAATAGCGGCTTTACAGCGGGGATTTCCCCATTTAATTGACCAAGTTCGCACGGGAAGAGCCGAATTTTTCGGACATGATCAAATTACACCTTTTGATCGTACGGAGGCTACACGGGGTTGGGATGTAGCCAAAGGTGCGATCGCTTCTGGTTTATACTCGGTTGTAGTTCTAGATGAAATTAACCCGGTTTTAGATTTAGGTTTGCTATGCGTGAATGAAGTCATAAACGTTTTAAAATCTAAACCTCAAGAATTAGAAATCATTACGACTGGACGCGCTGCACCACAAGCATTATTAGATATTGCAGACCTACATTCGGAAATGAAACCTCACCACCACCCCACAGCCGCAGAACTGTTTATTGAAGGCATTGAAATTTATACAGGTGCGGGTAAGGGTAAATCTACCAGTGCCTTGGGTAAAGCTTTACAAGCTATTGGTAGAGGTATCAATCATCCTGGTTCTAACCGTGTATTAATTATGCAGTGGTTAAAAGGTGGTAGTGGCTATACTGAAGATGCAGCTATAGCCGCTTTACAGAAGTCCTATCCAGAAGTGGTAGATCATCAACGTTGTGGACGGGATGCTATTGTTTGGCGTAATTCGCGTCAAGATTTAGACTATATAGAGGCGGAGAGAGGTTGGGAAATTGCTAAAATGGCGATCGCTTCTGGTGTGTATAAAACTATCATTCTCGATGAACTCAATCCCACAGTGGATTTAGAATTATTACCTGTTGATCCCATTGTCCAAGCATTATTACGTAAACCCCGCGACACAGAAGTGATTATTACCGGTCGCTGTCAAAATCAACCAGCTTATTTTGATTTAGCCAGTATTCATTCTGAGGTTTATTGTCATAAACATTACGCAAATGAAGGCGTGGAATTGAAGCGGGGGGTTGATTTTTAACCCTATGGGCGCAGGGTCTGCGCCCTTCGTTCTATTTATCGCATACGGCAGTAACTAGTATTATCAATTACAGACATTAATAATAAAACTCTTGTGGTGCGGGCATCTTGCCCGCATAAGAAGTACCTCACTCAAGTTAAACTTGCTGTAATATTTTTATTTGGGTTGACAAAAACCAACCCAAAAATCACGATTATTGATGATCCTGTTGATTTAACCAAGTTATTAAATCAGCAACTTCAGAAATATTAAACAACGCTGCACCT
>NZ_KE384654.1:6545-6785 GCF_000426905.1 Dolichospermum circinale AWQC131C | reverse complement strand
AAAGATTAAAGGAATATCAGATTGAAGTTGTGAATGATGAGTTAATCATTACAGATGAGGATGATTTATTATTTGAGTATAATCCTAAAAGTCAAGAAAGTCAACGGGTTCAGGAAACTTTATTTCATGAGAAACAAAGGATTATTGAAGGTTGTTTATTTGGTGTGGATATTAACTCTAATTCTGTGAAAATATGTCAGTTGCGGTTATGGGTTGAACTTTTGAAAAATGCTTATTATA
>NZ_KE384654.1:6228-6496 GCF_000426905.1 Dolichospermum circinale AWQC131C | reverse complement strand
TATTGATATTAATATTAAATGTGGTAATTCTTTAATTAGTCGTTTTGCTTTAGATAGTGATTTGCGACCAGCTTTAAATAAAAGTAAATACAGTATAGAAAGTTATAGAAATGCTGTTCAAACCTATCGCAATGCTGAAAATAAGGAGCAAAAACGGGAAATGAAAAAATTGATTGCTGATATTAAAGGTAATTTTAAAATAACATTACAAGGAAGTGATCCAAATAAGACTAAATTAAGAAAGTTAGAGGGTGAGGTTGAGAATTTG
>NZ_KE384654.1:221-6078 GCF_000426905.1 Dolichospermum circinale AWQC131C | reverse complement strand
TATGAAAATGCTTTAGAATGGCGTTTTGAATTTCCTGAAGTGTTAAATAATGATGGTGTTTTTATTGGTTTTGATGTGGTTATTGGAAATCCTCCTTATATTAGACAGGAAGAAATTAAAAAATTAAAACCAATTTTGCAGACAAATTTTATTACCTATTCGGGAACTGCTGACTTGTATGTATTTTTCGTGGAAAGGGGATTTAAAATTCTTAAAACTAAAGGTCAATTTTGTTATATAATGCCTAATAAATGGATGCAAGCGGGTTATGGAAAAGCTTTAAAAACCTATATTTTAGAAAATCAATTACAAGGGATTATTGATTTTGGTGATATTCAAATATTTGAAGAAGCAACTACTTATCTTTGCATTCTGAATGCTTCAAAACAGACAAATATTAATAATAATTTTATTTCTGCTGCTGTGAAAACACTTAATTATAATAATGGATTTACAGCATATATAAAAAGTATTTCTAATCAAATAACAGTTGAAACCTTAAATGATGAAATTTGGGTAATTTCTTCTGATAGTGATCAGAAATTACTATCAAGAATTAAAAGTAACTGTGTTTCACTCGCTGAATATATTGATAATAAATCATTTCGTGGAATCTTAACAGGTTTAACAGAAGCATTTGTCATTAGTAATGAAACTTGTAAAGAAATAATCAGCAAAGATAGTCGAAATTCAGAAATAATTCGCTCATTTATTTTAGGTCGTAATATAAAACCTTATATAATTCCTGAAGTGGAAAATTATTTAATAAAAATTGAAAAAGGCCTTACCAATTCATTTAGAGAAAATCAAGATCCTTGGATATGGTTTTCCGAAAATTATTCAGCAGTTTCTAATTATTTAAGTCTATTTAAAGATAAAGCAGAAAAAAGAACGGATAAAGGTGATTACTGGTGGGAGTTGAGAGCCTGTGATTATTATCAAGAATTTGAAAAACCTAAAATAATGTATCAAATATTTCAGACAAAATCATGTTTTATTTATGATGAACAAGGACTATACTGTAATAATTCTATGTGGATTATTTCCAAAGCAGATAAGATTTTATTAGCTATTCTTAATTCAAAAATGGGTTGGTGGCTAATTTCAAAATACTGTACCGCTATTCAAAATGGATTTCAATTAATTTGGAAATACTTTGGACAAATCCCAATTTCTCAAGCAAATCCAAAAGAAGGGGAAGTTATTACTTCCCTTGTTGATCAAATTCTCACTGCTAAAAAATCAGATCCAAAAGCAGATACAACCGCATTAGAAACAGAAATAGATCAACTAGTTTATCAACTTTATGAGTTAACACCAGAGGAAATTAAAATCATAGAAGGGTAAACACCACAAATTCCAGATCCCCGACTTCTTTTTTATTTGATACAAGAAGTCGGGGACAGTTGATATTACTTAAATAAAGATGTTACAGACTAGATAGGACATCTTTCGCAGCCGCTAAAGTCTGTTCAATATCTTCTTTAGTGTGTGCTAAGGAAGTGAAACCAGCTTCAAATTGAGACGGTGCTAGGTAAATACCATGTTCTAACATTCCGCGATGAAAACGACCAAATTTCGCTGTATCAGCCTTTTTAGCGTCTTCATAATTATGAACTGGTCCAGAGGTGAAAAACAACCCAAACATCGCGCTAATATTACCACCACAAGCAGCATGACCCGTATCAGCACAGATTTTTAACAATCCATCAGCTAACTGTTTAGTAATCTGTTCCAAGTATTGATAAGTACCCGGTTTGCTGAGTAATTCTAGGGTTTTAATCCCCGCTGTCATAGCTAAAGGATTACCAGAAAGAGTTCCTGCTTGATACACTGGACCTGCGGGAGCAATCATAGACATGATTTCGCGGCGACCACCGTACGCGCCCACTGGTAAACCGCCACCAATGACTTTACCTAAAGTTGTTAAGTCGGGAGTAATACTAAATTTTTCCTGAGCGCCACCGTAAGCAATCCGAAAGCCTGTCATGACTTCATCAAATACTAATAATGCACCATATTCATGGGTAAGTTCCCTGAGTCCTTCTAAGAACCCAGCATCAGGGGTAATAAAACCGGCGTTACCAACTATGGGTTCAAGAATGATACCAGCGATTTCCCCAGGGTTTTGTTCAAATAGGGCTTTTACCGCTTCTAAATCATTGAAAGGGGCGGTTAAAGTGCTGGCTGTGGTAGCTTTGGGTACTCCGGGTGAATCAGGTAAACCCAGAGTAGCGACTCCAGAACCGGCTTTGACCAAGAACATATCAGCGTGTCCGTGATAACAGCCTTCAAACTTGATTACTTTTTCTCTGTTAGTGAAGGCTCGCATGAGCCGTAATACAGCCATACAAGCTTCTGTACCAGAGTTGACAAATCTGACCATTTCCACGCTAGGAACAGCGTCAATGACCATTTCCGCTAAAATGTTTTCTAGGACGCAGGGAGCGCCAAAACTGGTCCCTTTGTCTAGGGCTGTGTGTAGTGCGGAAATGACTTCCGGGTGAGCATGACCACAAATGGCTGGTCCCCAAGTACCAACATAGTCAATGTATTTGTTACCGTCTACATCCCAAATATATGCGCCATTAACACGATCAAATACTATTGGTTGTCCACCTACGGATTTAAACGCACGCACGGGAGAACTAACCCCTCCGGGCATAAGTTTTTGAGCAGCAGCAAAGATTTCTTGTGATTTTGTGGTTTTAATTGAGGTATTTACCAAGGTTTCCTCCCTAAACTGGGGAAATAAATAATTTATGCTCTATCTTAGGATAGGTCGAAAAGTTACTCAGAATTTCTATGATCTAGAATTAACCGAAAATGCTATGTTAGGTCAAAGATTATTCTAAATTAACTGCTATGTCCTCTCCCCAACTGTTATTACTCTCATCTGCTATCCCTGTGGACAAAATTCGCTATGATGACAAGGGTTTAGTTCCGGCTATTATCCAAGATTATCTAGATGGTACGGTACTAATGATGGCTTGGATGAATCAAGAATCTTTACAAAAGACTTTAGAAACTGGGGAAACTTGGTTTTGGAGTCGTTCCCGTCAGGAATTTTGGCACAAAGGGGCAACTTCTGGCCATATTCAAAAGGTGCAAAGTATTCGTTATGATTGCGATAGTGATGCTCTGTTGGTGGTTGTGGAGCAATTGGGTGATGTTGCTTGTCATACGGGGGAGCGTAGTTGTTTTCACCAGGTTGGTGGGACGGTGACACCACCACCAGGGGATAGTTTATCACAATTGTTTGCTGTCATCTGCGATCGCCGGGATGATCCTAATGAAACTTCTTATACCTGTAAATTATTGGCAGGTGGTGATAATAAGATTTTGAAAAAGATTGGTGAGGAAAGCGCGGAGGTGGTTATGGCTTGTAAAGATAATGATAGTGATGCGATCGCTGGTGAAGTCGCGGATTTATTTTATCATACTCTGGTAGCTTTGGCATATCATCAAGTTGATTTGAGAGATGTGTATCGGAAATTACATGAGCGGCGAAAGTAATTAGACATCTCCGAGAATTAAATGTGCGTGACTTACAACCCTTGTAGAGACGTTCCATGGAACGTCTCTACAATATTTTTCACCAGATGTCTATTGCGGAAGAGGCAAGAGGTAAGACTATTAAAACCTACCGCAATATGGGGTAAAATAGCAATTGCTGGGACTTAATAACGGAAATAGGAAAAATGGGACGTATTTTTATTTCTGCTGCCCATGGTGGCATGGAATCCGGTAAAAATGATCCCGGAGCGATCGCTGGTGGGACGACGGAAGCAAAGGAAATGATTCTCTTGCGGGATTTAGTGGTGACGGAACTCCGCAGCCGTAATTTAGAGGTTTTAGCCGTTCCTGATGATTTAAGCGCGGCTAAAACCATTCTTTGGATTAATGCCCGCGCTAATGTTAAGGATGTGTCCGTAGAAATTCAAGCTAATGCTGCTAGTAGTCCCTCTGTCCGGGGCGCAAGTGTATTCTATATTGCCAAAAATCAGCAACGTCAACAAAATGCAGAACTGTTATTGAAGAGACTTTTAGGCCGTGTCCCTCAATTACCGAGTCGCGGAGTTAAACCAGATACAGATAGCGGCTTGGGTAAATTACAGTTTTGTCGTCAAACTACAATTCCAGCTTTATTACTACAGGTTGGTTTTTTAAGCAGTCCTGAAGACCGCGCTTTGTTACAAAATCGTCGTCGTGATTTTGCTGTGGGAATTGCTGAGGGATTGGCTGCTTGGAATCAGGTCAATGATCCTAAACAAGCAACTCCTCAAACTGATTATACTAATATAGATATCAATATTAATGGACAAAATTACTCGGAACAAGGATTATTAATTAATGGTAATTCTTATATTCCCATTGATTTAGTAGATCGTTTACGGGTTGATCTTTCAAAAGTCCCTAATTTGCGCCGGATTACCTATCGTCAAATAGTTTACGTCAAAGCAATTGAACTGCGAGAGTCTCATGTTGCTGTTGATTGGGATAGTGCTAAATGTGTTGTGAAATTACGCTCAATTTCATCCATTTGTCTAGCACAAATTAATCAAATTATCTCCAATGGTAATACATCAGAATTACAGCTACAACTTTTTCTCAAAAACAATAATCAAAATGCTCTGATCCAGTTTCCTGATCTTCCTAAACTATATCGAGAAGAAGCAAATATTGAGGGAGTAAATTATGATATTGCTTTTTGTCAAATGTGTTTAGAAACTGGATTTTTACGCTTTGGTACTGATATTAAACCCCAGCAAAATAACTTTGCCGGTTTAGGTGCAGCTAGTGGTGGGTCTCAAGGAGCATCATTTCCTAGTGCGAGGATTGGTGTCAGAGCGCATATTCAACATTTAAAAGCTTATGCCAGTTTAGAACCTTTGGTACAGGAACAGGTAGATCCTAGATTTCGCTTTGTTACCAGGGGTGTTGCTCCCTCAATTAATCAATTATCAGGACGTTGGTCCGCAGATTTGGATTATGGAACTAAAATTACATCTATTATCCGTAGACTCTATGAATCAGCAAGTATTTTGTAACATTGGTCATTAGTAACGTACCTTATATGCCCGGGGGTGACGCTGGAACTAACACACCCTACTGTTCTGTTCCCTGTTACCTGTTTCCTATTCCCTCTAATTAAGCGTTATAGTGCTATTAGTTAATTATTAGGAACAAAATTTGTGTTTCCCCTCTATGATGAAAATCCGACCCGAATTACCCCATATTTTACCTATGGGTTAATAGGAATGAATGTTGTAGTATTTCTCCATGAAGTAAGTTTATCAAATACACAACTAGAACAGTTCTTCCAATTGTATGCTGTTGTACCTGAACAATTAACTACTAACTGGAGTGGTGAATGGACAACCTTATTTACTTCTCAATTTTTACATGGAGGTTGGTGGCACTTAATATCAAATATGATCTATCTTTGGGTTTTTGGTAATAATATTGAAGACCGTTTAGGACATTTAAAATATCTATTTTTTTATTTAACTTGTGGTGCATTGGCGGCTTTATGTCAATGGTTTATTGGTATCAACTCTATTATTCCTTCCTTGGGAGCAAGTGGAGCTATTTCTGGTGTTTTAGGTGCATATTTAATCTGGTTTCCTAGCGCCAGAATTACCACTTTAATCTTTTTAGGTTTTTTTATCACTACAATTAATGTTCCTGCATTGGTAATTATTGGGATTTTCTTTATCCAAAATCTGATTTCTGGTTTTGCTAGTCTACAAACAGCAGCTAACATGAGTGTAGAAACCGGGGGAGTTGCTTATTGGGCGCACCTGGGTGGTTTTATTGTGGGCATGATTTTTGCTTTTTGGCATAGGGAATAGTA
>NZ_KE384654.1:0-211 GCF_000426905.1 Dolichospermum circinale AWQC131C | reverse complement strand
TCCCGATATTATGAAGTACAGATATTAATAATAAAACTCTTGTGGTGCGGGCATCTTGCCCGCACAAGGTGTACTTCACTCAAAGCTACTTGCTGTATTAGTAGGGTAGGTAAAATCTCTCCAACTCTTATTATTCGCGCCTTTACATGACCTGAGTTCGATATAAATAATCATCCTGAAAACTAATTATATCAGACTTTTCTCAATTAGC
>NZ_APIY01000411.1:0-6879 GCF_000426905.1 Dolichospermum circinale AWQC131C | reverse complement strand
TTTATCAAGAAAAGATCACTATTCTTTTCTTCTTTACCTCGGAGAATGAAAACCCCCTGCTTACAAGGGGGGACTAAGGGGGGTAAAATTACGAACTATTTAACCTTGAGTCAATGACAAACATGATCTAAAAGTAGATTATCATATTTTCTGTATTTTCCCTGAATTATTTTTTTGAACCTTGACTAATTAAGTAAAATATGAATATTACAAAAAATACCCCAAAATTTTGCAGTCCGAAACCAAGAGCAGCTAAACCCATTGATATCAAAAATAACCAAAAGACAGCTTGAATAATCCACTTGACTAAATCAACGAGAAACTCAATAGTGTTTTTGAGCAAACTACCAGCAAAATTTATACTGAGTACAATCAACTTCTCCCATATAAAATTGCTCATAAATTCAATCAACGTCGGTTTCCGTTTTATCTGTAAGCCGTAAACAGTAATATGAGAATTGCGATATTCTTGATAAAGTAATTCATCAAACAAGATTTTAGAAAGTTTGTGTTCATTAGAATTAAGTCGGAGATATTTTTCATAAGTCATGTTATGAAATAAATCGTTAGTAACATGGCCTTGACTCACTTGATAGAAATATGCAGCTAACTCATATTCTTTTAACCTTGCCAATAATTCAGCTAAAGGTTGATATTCTTCGCTTTTATGATTTCCTTTTTGAATACTTCTCCAATCACTTATTAAACTTGCCCAAACTTGCTTTCGACGTTTAAAAAATTTCTGGTCTAGTTGTCCAGCAAAATAATCACAAATTAATTGTAAATCATATTTAACATCGCTAATAAACTCTTTCTGAGCATAAAACCAAGCACTACCATCTGTGGTTAATAACCAATATACACAATCTACCGATATTTGCTTACTCAATAAATTCATTAGTAGATAGTTAATCCCTTGTGTTAGTTGCTCTTGAGGACGAGGAAATAAAAGCCCAATATCTTTTTGCAATTCTAAAGATATAGTTTGATGCTGGTCAGGTTTTTTACCCCATTGAATATTCAACCATGCTAAAAACTCCGGTAATGTTTCTGGAATTATTATTGCTCTTAGGGTTATTAACCGCACCAATTGGGGACTATAAATTTTTTGTTTGATGGCAATTTCAGCACCTTCTTTATTAAATAGAGTTTCCCAATCTTCAGCAGTGACATTCTCATTTTCTAACCCTTCTACAATTACCCCCACCGCTTCCGGTTTGACTTGGGAACTGTGGATTAATTTCCTTATGGCTGGTCTTAGTGATGTTTCTAAGTTCATTGATTTCGTAAATTAGCTTTTAGTAAATTTGAACTCGTTCCCAGACTCCGGCTGGGAATGAGAGTTTGAGGCTCTGCCTCAAATACAGTAAATATAGTGGAGGCAGAGCCTCCCGTGGGCATTCCCCGGCAGAGCCAGGGAACGAGGGAATACAGTGGAGGCAGAGCCTCCCGTGGGCATTCCCTGGCAGAGCCAGGGAACGAGAGAATACATCCGGGGGACTAGGTGGAGTAATTTAACTCTACTACCTCACGGATTGGGTTTTTTGTTGACTGTTGGCTGTTCCCTGTTATGGTTTCATGGCTGCTAAAATATCATTTTTCAATTTTTGGTAAAGCTGAGAACTTCTTACATCATCAGTACCATTACTAGTATCAATTTTCTGTTCAAATGGCCATAAACATATCCCGAATATTTGCGGGTTACATTGATTGTTTTTAT
This sequence comes from Dolichospermum circinale AWQC131C, assembly GCF_000426905.1. Classification (NCBI taxonomy): domain Bacteria; kingdom Bacillati; phylum Cyanobacteriota; class Cyanophyceae; order Nostocales; family Aphanizomenonaceae; genus Dolichospermum; species Dolichospermum circinale. The sequence continues at coordinate 5,159 of NZ_APIY01000411.1, read as the reverse complement.
TCTTATTACTTGCAATTTTTTGATATGTTACATTCTTTTTAATTTGATAATTATAAATTGCTGTCACCCATTGCTTTTGAATCGCTAAATCTGTCGGTTCTTCACCAGATTTTAAATCCTCGTATTTAAGTCCTGTACTTCCTGTGAAACCTTCTAACTTTTGTACGACTTTTGTTCGTATATCTTCTTTTGTTTTTTCTACTAGTCCTGGATTTTGTTTTGTTTTTTCACTAACAATATCATCCACAACCGCTGGAACTAATTGCTTGATTTCACTAAAACTATAACTTGTCTCTGGCTTTAAAACTATAACCGGACAGTTTTTAATATCTTTGTTTTTATCATCTTTTTCAAAAGTCTTGCTACACAAAGATTTTTCAATATCAGTTGCACTAGTATAAGATTCCCAATTTTTCGTACCGATAAACCAACCACTGACTAACATGAATAGTGAAATAGGAACAACAAATTGAATTTTCATATCAACCTCCATAGTAATAAAATCAAGGACATGATCAATTAAATTTTTTTTCGGTTCAAGACGTAAACCAAAAACAACAGGTGAGCGACGATGTTGTTGATTAGCTACTTCATAATATAAATCTTTGTCAACTATTCCATCACTCACTTGATAAAAATATGCAGCTAAATCATATTCTCCGAACTTTTCAAATAATTCAGCAAAAGGTTGATATTCTTCTCTTTTAGAGTATCTTTGTTGAATACCTTGCCAACTATTGATTAAAGTTGCCCAAATTTGCTTTTGGCATTTAAAATCATTTTGCCATGAATCCTTTTTAATTGGTGGTTGTGGTTGAACATGATGGAGTTGTGAATCATTTTCATACCCCACAGGATAACTGGTAGTCAATGAATTAGGACTAAGGTAAGAACTGGTTTTGGATGCAGTCTTACGACTAGAAAAATGATGATAAATTAATTGTAAATCATTCTGAATATCAGTAATAAATTGTTTTTGTGCATAAACCCAAGCACTACCATCTGTGGTTAATAACCAACAAAGACTATCTACAGATATTTTCTGATTTAATAAATCTAATAGTAGATATTTAATCCCTTTTGCAAGTTGTTCCTTAGGTAATAAACCCCGAATAGCTTTTTGCAACTCTAAAGATATAGTTTGATGCTGGTCAGGTTTTTTACCCCCTTGAATATTCAACCATGCTAAAAACTGCGGTAATGTTTTTGGAATTACTATTGCTCTTAGGGTTATTAACCGCACCATTTGGGGACTATAAATTTTTTGTCTAATGGCTTGTTCCGCACCTTGAGCATTAAATAATTTTTCCCAATATTCAGCGGTAACTTCTTTATTTTCTAACCCTTTAACAATTTCCTGTACTACTTCTGGCTTGACAGTGGAATTATTGATTAAACTGCGAATGGCAGATTTTAAGGCTGCTTCATCAACATTTATTGCGGAAACAACCTGACCTGCATTAGCAATAGCTCGTTTTAATCCTTCATAAGCCTTTTGTGATGCTGGTTGAATTACCTGAAACCGTTCTGGTTTTTCTAATGCTTCTACATTAAAAGCCCACGCAACAGGTAAAACTTTTTTAGACTTGTTAAATTTTGTGATTGCTAAAGCGTTAAGAGTATATAAATCATGTTGATTTTCTGCTGGTAATACTATTGCTTGATCTTGTGCAAACGGTAAAGATTTATCCTCATTTGTCACTTCAGGTAAACCTGATTCTTTCATAAATAAAAAAGGACTATCTTGAAAATCTAAAGGGTTAAATGTTGGTTTTTGGTTTTGTTCCCACCAAGCCAATATAAACCGTAAATTATGATCTCCCTGACACAAAAAATAACGATAAAAAGCCGCACTGCGTCCCACTTCATCCTGTCCTCGTGTGACAACAGCCATGACAGACCAAACATCATCACCACTTCCTACTACCCGTCCGATAATTGCTGGTTCTTTTGTAGATGATCCTTCAGTTAAAGCAAATTCTTGATTAGCAATAGACCTTTCCACAACTGTAGGAATATCTTTCATGGTTGTGTTCATATATTGTCCTGTAAAACCCAAGGACACCCAACCATTAGCCCTTGCTTGAAAGTGAATACCTGTACTAAATTCGTGAATTTCAATATTTGGTGAACTCATGTTTTTAACCTTTATCTAAGAAGATGTTTGGGAAATCATAAAGTTTATTGAAAGACCTCTCTCCAAACCTCTCTCCTGCAAGGAGAGAGGCTTTGAAATTCCCATTCCAGTTCCCTCTCCTCGTAGGAGAGGGTTAGGGAGAGGTAGAAAACGGGGATCTCCTTTCATACATGATCTAATTCCTGATGACGTGAACCTGTACAAAGCCAATAAATAGGAGCAACTAAACCAAAAGGCCGCCAAAGTTTGGGATTTTTAATTACTGCTGTTACCCCTCCCCTACTTCTACTTAATAAGTTAACATTTGGCTCTGGATATTTACTACCCAACATCCCAAAAGCCGAAGCTGTAAAAAATTCTATATCACCTCCTCCCATTTGTTGCCATGATTGTAATTTCCTGCAAACTTGGGGAAACCTTGCTGATGCTAAGAACGCTGGTTTATCTCGATTTACCCACAAATCAGATTGTTCACATTTATTCAATACTAAGGCAATGCGCCGCTTACTTCCACCCAGATCATTCCGGTCAAGTGCTAACAGCAATTTATCTAAACCATTGGCATATTCTAAATCTTTGCGCCGACTACTACCATCAACCAAAAACAGAATACCATTACACTGTAAACAGTCTTCTAAATAATCATCTAATTGGGTATTTTTACCGCGATGTAATAAACCATCGAAAAATTCACCAGAATAATCTTTAGAACTGATATTTAAATTCAGTAATTTAGAACCTAATTTTTTTTCTTTCAGGGTAATTTGTAAAGTGCAATCAGCCAATCCTGATACATTTAAAGCTAATGGAGTTTTTTCTAGTTCTAACCCTTGTTCTAAGATATTTTGAGCTTTACTAAGTAAGTCTTCTCCCCCTTCGTCCACAGCCGTTACAGCCTGAACTGGACTATCAGGATCAGCATTTGGCCATCGGGCTAAGGAGGCCATATATGTAGTTTTTCCAGAAGAGCGATCGCCTATAACTCGCAACACCGCACTGCTTTGTAATGGGGTCTGATTTTTATTCTTAAATAAATTAAACATCTTCTTTCATCCTCTTACCTGTACTTAACCAATAGAGAGGTGAAATCATGCCATAGGGCGACCAGTTATCGGTTTCTCGTAACACTGAATATCTGCCCCCTTGTCCTAATTCTTCCTTACGATTGGGGCGCGGATCTTTATTTCTTAAAACCCCAAAGGTAGATATGGCATAAAACTGTAAATTTTTATGAGAAATATTGTCTTTTAAAAATGACAGTGTTTCCGGGAAATGAATAGCAAATAAATCATTTTCAGGATCTAAACGACCAGGCCACAGTTCCCCCCGTTCACATTTACTCATGGCTACAGCTAACCGTAAATCATGCAATCTTCCCTGTTTATCCATTAAATCTATAAACCTTTTAAAGACTCGTTTATAAAATTTATCTGTTCCTTGTCTCCACTCTGTTAATAAAATTAAACACCCTTGAGAATCTTTACTTAAACACTCATTCATATATTCTTCATGTAATGGATCAGCAGACACTGATTCTAACTCATCAAAAATTAGCCCTGGGTAGTCTCGTACTGCTAAATTAATTTTTTCTGTTTTTTGCCATTTTCTTTCAATCTCAATCATAAATGAATATACTTTTAAATCATCAATTGTTCTCACATATTTTTCAGTAGGTTCTAAGGATGCACCCTCTAAAATAATGTTTTCCGCCTTGTCTGCTAATTCTCTAGTTTCTTCATTCAACGCTTGAACTTTAAAATTTTTATTTTTCTGCTTTGCTCTTGATGGTTGATAAGCCAAAGCCGCTAAATAAGTAGTTTTGCCAGAAGCACGTGGTCCGATTACATAAATGTTGCCCATGTTACACCTTTTTAATTATTTAAAGAACAGAGAATGACGAATATAGCCCCGGCGATGGTTTCAATCTATGAAAAAATTTGTTTAACATAATTTCTACCTATTTCGCTAAAAAACTACCCAAATAAATCCAAGGTAATTCTAATAAACCTCGATGATGAATAGATGTAATAAAACACCGCACCGAGCCACCGGAAAGACCATTATTCAATTGTTCTAATTGGGAATAAATCGGACGGAAATATCTTTGTAAAACATAAGTATGCCGCTGCTGCCAGTTCAGGGAACTACCATAAGGCTTGTAAGCCAGTTTACCACCTTCCTGGGATAAATCACAAAATAAATCAGCTTTATTGATACAAATAGCTAAATGTCTAACATTGGGACATTGGTGATGGAAAAATTTCACCCATCTGTCAAAGCGATTACACCATTGTTTTTGCGTGACAAACTGCTCCACATCTGTACCTGGTTGTAAATCCATGCCCCGATGGGGTGGCAGAATCAGTAACAGTCCCTCACTGTTACGAATAGTTTGTAAAAATTGATTCCATCGTTCAGGACTATCCTTTTGCAAATTCCTGTCCCACACCCCCCCCGCTGTATCAATCCAATCTACCACCATTTGCTTATTACCAGACGGTAGCCGCACCTCCATCTCTAAATACCTGGGGTGTGGCATTTGCCGAGGTGTTGCGTAGGGCTGTGAGTTCTCATCCAACAATTGCACCCTCAGATTGTCATAATCGAGATTGGCAACTTTGACATATTCACCTTTGGGGTTGACTAACTCTAGTGCTAAGTGAGTCTTACCTGTTGCGCGATCGCCTATGTATACTACTCCCACCTTGATTATCTTTAGTACATTGGGTATATTTAAGTGTCATTATACAATAATTGTTTTGATACAAATAATCATTTTTAGATCAAGTTTTGAAAAATTAATCATCAGCTGATTTTCTTGATTGCAAGATATACAGATATACAGCAGATTTGTAAGTCAAATTCTTGTGGGGTGGGCATCCCTGCCCGCCTAAGTATATGATAGGAATTAGGTGGGTTTTAACTTACACACCTAAATTCACTTAATATCTAATAAGGATCTAAATCAAACCGTCCCCGCTTGACACTTCTGAGATAATAACCTCGTGAGGGTAGTTTATTC
>NZ_APIY01000410.1:0-7075 GCF_000426905.1 Dolichospermum circinale AWQC131C | reverse complement strand
GATTGTGATGAATATACTCAACTATGTTGCTCATAATCTCAGGGTAGATGCACGATTTTACCTGGTTATACCATAATTTGATTCTTTTTCGGAGATGTCTAATAATATCCCTTTTTTAAAAATTATTCGCTCTTATGTTAGTCAATCCAAAATAGTAATTATTCTAGCATTCATTTTGCTTTACAGATTTGGTGAAGCAATGTTAATCAAAATCGCTTCCTTATTTTTAATAGATAAACCAGAACTTGGAGGTTTAGGTTTATCTACCCAAGAATTTGGTTTAGTCTATGGTACATTTGGTGTTATTTCCCTAATTGTGGGAGGAATTTTAGGAGGTTTTTTAATTGCTAAATTTGGCTTAAAAAAATGTCTATTTCCTATGGCTTTAGCATTAAACTTGCCTGATATTTTCTATGTATATATGGCTTATTATAAACCACCACTAAAATTAATTTATCCTCTAGTTTCCCTCGAACAATTTGGCTATGGTGTAGGATTTACAGCCTTCACAGTCTATTTAATGTATATTTCTCAAGGAGAATATAAAACTTCTCATTTTGCCATATCTACTGGATTAATGGCTTTAGGTTTGATGATACCCGGAGCAATTAGTGGTGCAATTCAACAAACATTAGGATATCCATTATTCTTTCTATTAGTCTGTTTGTTAACTATTCCAGGAATGATAACTATATTTTTTATTCCTTTAGCTTTAGAATCAGAAAATAAAGGTTCTTGAATAGAAGATATACAAAACCTCAACAAAAAAATCTCATCCTTCCCCCCTTCCCAAATAGACAAAAAAGGTGTATTATTAACTATATTTCATAATAAAATTTTTAGTATAATGTTATCTTTAAAGGTAAAATAATTTAACTATCCACCCTCACACCCTCTTAAACAATGAATCAAAATTGCCTTGTAGATTCCGCAAAATCCCCTTCAACACCAGTATTAAATCCAACTTTATATACAGCATTAGCTAGTTTAGAAGTTCAATTAGATCAAGAATTAACAAGATACAAAATTACTCGTAATCTTACTAATTCAAAAATATCATTAACTGTAGAAAATTGCACCATACCTGAAGAAAAAGCCATCTGTAACGATACTCAAATATTAATAGTTAATCATTACCAGGAGCTTGTTAACCAGGAAATAGAGAACGACCCAACTCCCACAAACTTGGAAAAATCTAGTAGTATAGTTAACACCAAAATTCAATCTCCCCAACATCAAATCGTTCTTCCCACTCCTATTCCCAAACAACCAGATAATTACTTAGAATCTAGTCAAGCACTATTGCGGAGTTTAATGGTACAAGAACCACAACACCCCAAAACTTTCACAACCAGCAGTTTCCGTAACTTTGTGTTATCCCCTTTAAGAATTGGTTCAATGCTGTCGGTATTATTGACAACCCTGACCTTCGGTTATCTAGTCCTAAACTCCAAAAATTTGCCTTTGAATTTTAGCAACTTATTTAACAGTAATTCGCCAGATACCACGAAAAATACTGAATTAATAGACCATAATTCCCAATCTACTACTAAACCAAAAACCACACTTATACCCAAGTATCCTAATTTAGCGACTCAGGAATTTCGACAACTCAGAGATACCAAAGACATAGTAGATTTAACGCCAAAAGTCAAACCAACCCCGGAAATTACCAGCAACAATTCCCAAAATTAAGATACTATAGAAAGTGTGGCCTTGCTGATAGCAATCTTTGCGTCTTGGCAGGAAACATAATTTATATCGCCATATATCGCCATTGTCCAGCATAATCCTGAAATTTGTCGCATTTCCACAAAAACCAGTCTCATAGTCCTGTAAATGGTCAAGGGGAAACCAATATGGAAGTTATCAAGCGTATTCTGAGGCTAATTCGTGCTGATTTTAATAGTCTAGTCAGTAAAGCCGAAGATCCAGAAAAAATTCTGGAAAAAACTTTCATGGAAATGCAAGATAATTTGGTACAATTACGTCAGGGTGTAGCTCAAGCGATCGCCACACAAAAGCGCACAGAACGCCAAGCAGCCGCAGCGGAATCCCAAAGCGAAGAATGGTATCGTCGCGCTCAATTATCCCTCCAGCAGGGTAATGAATCTCTAGCAAGGGAAGCCCTCACCAAATGTAAATTCTACCAAGAAACTGCCACAACTTTAATCGGCCAAATTAATCAGCAAAAAGATGTAGTAGCCAAGTTGAAGCGGGATATGCAGACTCTAGAATTACAATTGGCTGAGGTAAAAACCAAAAAAGATATGTATATCGCTCGCGCACGTTCCGCTGAAGCCTCCTATCGTCTTCAAGAAATGCTGAGTGGAGTTTCTCATCAATCTAGTTTAAGCGCATTTGAAAGAATAGAGGAAAAGATACTAAATATAGAAGCAAAATCAGAGATTATTAATCAATTGAGTGGTGATGATTTGGAAAAAAAAATTGCATCTTTAAATTCTCATAATCATATTGATACAGAACTAGCAGCCATGAAAAATTATATTCTCAATCAAGGAGAAAATCCGCAGCCAGATCATAATTTACCCAATTTACCCAAAACACCCGAACCATAAGTTAGACAGGTTAATATAGCCGTATATACTTGAATCAGGTACGAAAATTAGGAAAACCGATATAGAGCAAACTTTATTTTACTCCTTTCCTTCTCTTCTTTCTCCTGACTTCTGCCTCCTGAATTTTTCTCTGTATGATAGGTTCATGATTCAGAATAGAAAAAAAGATCCAAACTGGAAATATGACATTGGTGTAAGTAGCTATTAACAAAAAAGCTAACTATTTAACCAAAAACCCAAACCTTGTAAGGAAAGATAAATTTATGGGATTATTTGATCGTCTTAAACGAGTTGTTGGTGCTAATCTCAATGATTTAGTCAGTAAAGCCGAAGATCCAGAAAAAATGCTGGAACAAGCCCTCTTAGAAATGCAAGAGGACATGGTGAAATTGCGTCAAGGGGTAGCTCAAGCCATAGCAGCCCAAAAACGTACAGAGAAACAGTACAATGAAGCTGTAAATGAAGTCAATAAATGGCAGCGCAACGCTCAATTGGCTCTACAAAAAGGTGATGAAGACCTAGCTCGTCAAGCCTTAGAGCGCAAAAAAACATATAACGATACCAGTGTAGCTTTAAAAACTAGTCTAGATCAGCAGAACATTCAGGTGGAAGGTCTGAAAAAGAATTTAATTCAGTTAGAGAGTAAAATTTCCGAGGCCAAAACCAAGAAAGAAATGCTCAAAGCCCGAATTACCGCAGCTAAAGCCCAAGAACAATTGGGAAATATGGTGAGCGGAATGAGTACCAGCAGCGCCATGGCCGCTTTTGAACGCATGGAAGAAAAAGTATTACTCCAAGAATCTCGCGCTCAGTCTACCGCAGAATTGATAGGTTCAGATTTAGAAAGCCAATTTGCAAAATTGGAGTCTGGTAGTGATATTGATAATGAATTAGCGGCTTTAAAAGCATCTTTGAACGAGTCTAACGCATCTTTGAACCCATCTCTAGCACCAGCACCCGAAATAAAACGACTAAACCCAGAACAACCAACTAGTACAGCTAAAACGACTCAACCCGTTGACGCTGAATTAGAAGAACTTAAAAGACAATTAGATAAACTCTAGTTCTTGCAGATAATTTAATTCAGTTAATCCCACATATTTGTGGGATTTTACTTCATTTTTCCCAATGATGATGATAGATTACCAGATAAAAAGCTGATATGGTAAGCATTTTATAACTGCAAATCCTTCGACCGAGTAAAGCCTAAGTCCAAAACAGGATAACAACTAACTCTCAAATTGGGATAAAGTATTTTGTAAATGAACTTGATTAACTAATGCTACTTTATGGAGACTATCATGGGCAATAGTGTAATAAATATTACTGATGCTGAGTTTGAGCAAGAAGTTTTAAAATCCGAGCAGCCTGTATTAGTCTATTTTTGGGCTTCCTGGTGTGGTCCTTGTCAGTTAATGTCACCATTGATTAATTTAGCCGCAAAAACTTATAGCGATCGCCTAAAAATTGTTAAAATAGAAGCTGACCCTAATCCAGTGGCTGTCAAGCAATATAATGTAGAAGGTCTTCCCGCTCTCAGGTTAATGAAAGGAAAAGAAGTATTAGAATCTACGGAAGGAGTAATTGCTAAAGATAAATTACTCAGTCTTTTAGATAACCATTTACAGAGTAATTAGTGGTCAGTTAGTGATCAAAACTCTAAAGTTTCTGATCACATACTCATAACTAATGACCAGTAACTAATAATTTTAATAATTATTAAAATGCAATTTGCAACCAGGTTACAACCCTTAAAATCTAACGTATTTGCGGACATGGACACAGCCAAGACCATGGCTTTGGCTGCGGGAAGAGAATTAATTGATTTGTCTTTAGGATCTTCAGATCTACCTACCCAGAATCATATCCTAGAAGCGATCGCTCAATCTCTCCATGATCCTAGCACCCATGGTTATTTATTGTTTCGTGGTACTCAAAATTTTCGTCAAGCCGCAGCCCAATGGTATGAACAGAAATTCGGTATCCCAGTTAACCCAGAAACTGAAGTTTTACCCCTAATTGGTTCTCAAGAAGGAACAGCCCATTTACCCTTAGCCATACTTAATCCCGGCGATTTTGCTCTATTATTAGATCCTGGTTATCCTTCCCATGCTGGTGGGGTATACTTGGCTAATGGTCAGATTTATCCCATGGCATTAAAACCAGAAAATAATTTTTTACCAGTTTTTAGTGATATTCCCGTCACTGTCTTAGCTCAGTCACGGTTGATGGTTTTAAGCTATCCTCATAATCCTACCAGTGCGATCGCCCCTTTATCCTTTTTTCAAGAAGCTGTAGCCTTTTGTCAACACCATAATATTGTTTTGGTTCACGATTTCCCCTATGTAGATTTAGTTTTCACAGAAGAAACCCAAAATCCAAAATCCAAAATCCAAAATCTAAAATCTCCAGTCCCCTCAATTTTACAAGCTGACCCAGAAAAAAGCGTCTCTATTGAATTTTTTACCTTGTCTAAGTCTTATAATATGGGAGGTTTCCGCATTGGTTATGCAATTGGGAATCCAGAATTAATTCAAGCCCTGAAACAAATCAAAGCCACCATTGATTTTAACCAATATTTGGGAATTTTGAACGGAGCGATCGCAGCCTTGACCGGACCGCAAGATGGTGTAAAATCAGCCTTAGCTATTTTCCGTCAACGCCGTGACACATTCATCAAAGCCTTACACAGTATAGGCTGGAACGTTCCCACACCGGAAGCTACGATGTACATTTGGGCAAAATTACCTCCACAATGGAGTCATAATTCAAGAGAATTTTGCACCGAATTAGTCAAAAAAACAGGTGTAGCAGCTTCTCCAGGTATCGGTTTTGGTAAATCTGGTGAAGGATACGTTCGCTTCGCATTAGTGCAAGAACCAGAAATTCTAGCAACCGCTGTAGAGAGAATTTCTAAGTTTATGAATTAAAACACGAAATTGTGCAAATTCAAAATCGCAACTTTGCGCCTTCGCGTCTTTGCACGAAACATAACTCACACTGTTATTATATTAACCCATAATTTGTCAAATACTCCCCATTAAAGCCGCATTTAAAACGTATAACAATAAAAAATTTTCATCTTGTGGGGTGGGCTTCTAGCCCGCCCGCGAAACAAAAACCTTGGTTCGTTTACCAGCAAAATCGCTGTAATCTACACAAAAACCGTTTAAAAATAAAAAATTTTCATCTTGTGGGGTGGGCTTCTAGCCCGCCCAAATCTATAGTATAGATACTATTTTAGCCGATTAAACCATTCTCATACTTAGATCCAACCATTTAGACTGAGTAATAGGCGCACTAGTAGAAATATAATCAACACCAGTTTCCGCCACAGCGCGAATAGTCTCTAAATTAACATTTCCCGAAGCCTCAATTTTCACCCGACTATCTTCCTGACGAATCAGCGACACAGCTTGACTCATCATTTCTAAAGGCATATTATCCAACATAATAATATCTGCCTTATATTCTAACGCTTCCTGGACCTGTGCCAAAGTTTCCGTTTCCACCTCAATTGTCAGAGGATAGGGAATGTGAGAACGAACACGGGTAATAGCCTCCCCAATTCCCCCAGCCGCTACAATATGATTATCCTTAATCATCACTGCATCATCCAAACCCATCCGGTGATTTATAGCACCACCTAAAGCAGTCGCGTACTTTTCCAAAATTCTCAACCCTGGTGTAGTTTTGCGCGTATCCACCAATTGAGCAGGTAAATCAGCTATTTTCTCCACATATACGTTAGTTAAACTCGCAATTCCACTTAATCGCATTGTCAAATTCAAAGCCACCCTTTCCCCCATTAACAGAGCATCTAAGGGACCATCAATTTCCGCTATTACCTGTCCTGGTTCACATTTTGCCCCCTCAGCGGTAATATTTACAAAATTGACCTGATGATTCAAAAGCTGAAACACCCTGGCTGCAACCGGTAAACCAGCAATTATTCCCGGTGCTTTCGCTATCCACTTCGCTTCTTTCTCGGTGGGATTTTGGGATAATAGAGATTGAGTAGTACGATCACCTCTACCAATATCTTCCAGCAACCAACCTTGCAACAATTGATCCAGCACCAAAAACGGTGGTAGTACAGCCAAACTCTTCATATCATCCCTAATTCCTATATCCACTCAACACTATCAGCAATTGAGTTGATTAACCCCTTCCATAATAATTACCCAAAAAAATCCCCATCAACTCAGCCAAATCAAAAACACAACTGCATAAAGCAAGAATCCAGAAAATTTTAACGACTGCAATCCTTACCACACAAGGATTGTAGAGAAAGTGAAAAAATTTTTTCCAAAAAGATGGAAAAAGTAGTTGACAAACCCAAATAGATTAGATATATTGAATAAGTGCCGAACAGCGAAGCCAAGAGAGGCAACGCCGAACAGCGCACCGAACCTTGAAAATATTATAGTTTAAAAGCCAGAATACGACAAGTACCCTGCGTCAGAAAAGAAATAACCTGACCGTGGTTGTAAAAA
>NZ_KE384653.1:5990-7922 GCF_000426905.1 Dolichospermum circinale AWQC131C | reverse complement strand
ATAGGTTTGTCTATGAGTGTACAGGTTTGTCTATTAAATTGTCAACTTAGGACAAGCTCTTTTTTTTCCTATCTTTTTGCAGCGTTCCTCAGACGCGGTTGGTAGCCAGTACCTTGACTCATTTACAGGGTCAAACTTTCCTTGGGAACGTTTGATTTTATCGTCCATCAGTAATAATACCTCATTTTGTTTTTCGTGTTATTAACTAACTACTATGAATTTTCTACAATTTTACTCCCCCTTGTTGCAATTTTTTAAAGGGGTCAAGTAGAAAATCAATAATTCGTCGCTGACGGACAATTACCTCAGCGGTTGCTGTATCCCCTGGACGCAAAGGAATACATTTATTAGCCGAGGGAATACAACTTTTTTTGAGAGAAATTTCTAAGTTATAAGCGGCTATTTTGCCATTAGCTGTATCTATCTCTATCGTATTAGGAGAAATTTTAATTAACTCTCCTGAGATAATACCATAATCCTGAAACGGATAAGCATCAAATTTGAGCTTTACTGGTAATCCTAACCGCAAAAAACCACTATCTGTAGTTGCCATTTGCGCTCGAATTATTAAGGGTGAATTATCTTGAGCAATTTCGGCCACCATTGTCCCTACTTGCACAACTGAGCCGGGTTTTTGAATTGGTAATTGAAATAATATCCCATTGACAGAAGCTTTAATTTCTCGCTGTCCTAACTGAAATTTTAAGGCATCAATTTGGCGTTTAGTTTGAGAAATATCTGATTTGAGGGAACTAATATCTGTATCTAAACTTTTCTGCTGTTCGGCAATTTTTAACACTGCTGACTGACCAGAAAGGGTTAAAGTTTGATAGCTTCTTTGCTGTTCTCCCAGTCGCAATTTAGCCTGTTCAATATCGGCATGAGCTTGGCGCAAATTTCGCTCATAACTACTTTGTTGTTCTGCTAAACGTAACTTAGCTTGTTGAATATCTGATTGACTTTGTGCATATAATTTTTGCTTTTCTTTAGCGATATCTTGCTTTTCTACTAAATTAATTTCTGGAATTACTCCCTGTTGTCTGAGTTGACTGTAGCGTTTTACTTCTCGCTGACTACTTAATAAGCTACTCTCTGCTAATTGATTAGTAGTTTGACTATTAATTAGGGTTTGTCGCGCTTGATTAAGTTGAGATAATCTTTCTTCTTTCTGAAATTGATAAGCATTTTTTAGGGTATTAATATTCTGTTTTGCTTGATCAATTTGTGCTTGTTTTTCTAATTGTTGAGATTGATTTTGTTGTTGTTGGGTTGCTAAGGAGACAATTAACTGATTTTTGGAGGATTTTAACTGAGAAAGTCGGTTTAATTGTCCTTCCAATTTATCTTGAACTTGACGTAATTCTGATTTGACTAATTCCGATTCTAATAATAATAGAGTTTGTCCGGCTTTGACTGTTTCACCTTCTTTAACTTGAATTTCGGCAACTGTTCCCCCTACAGCGGCATCTAATTTCACGGTTTTATCTTTAGGTTCAATACGTCCTCTTCCTGTACCTGTTTCATCTACTTTAGATAGCAAAGACCAAGGTAAAACTAGGGAGACAATTAAGACTAAAAGATATAATAGTCCTCGCGTCCAAACCTGGGGTAAACTATCAAGTGATTCTTTAGTAATTTCCGACCAATCTTCATTGGTAATTTCTGGTAATTCTGGTGATAAATTATCATCAGATTTTGTGATATTCCCATTTAATGTACTTGTCATGATGCACCTTGATAAAGAATTTTTTTTGAGAAATGAAACCCAACTGTAATTATTATTAAATCATTGTTGGGTTTCGCTATGGCTCAACCCAACCTACGTTAGTTGTAGGGTGCGTCAGATATCAACAATCTGTTTATTTGCAGGATTTATGCAGTATGAATTTATGGTAGGTTGGGTTGAGGAACGAAACCCAACTATAATCATTG
>NZ_KE384653.1:0-5820 GCF_000426905.1 Dolichospermum circinale AWQC131C | reverse complement strand
GTTGGGTTTCGCTATGGCTCAACCCAACCTACGTTAGTGTTTGTAATTGCTGTTGATTTAGATAGAAATAATGTCCTTTTTTAGCCATTAATTCTTCATGAGTACCACTTTCAATTAACACACCTCTATCTAGTACCAAAATTAAATCGGCATTTCGCACGGTGGAAAGACGATGGGCAATTATTAAAGTAGTTTTTCCTTTGAGAATTGTGTTAAAATTCTGTTGAATTATTCTTTCTGATTCGGTATCTAGGTGAGAAGTTGCCTCATCTAAAACCAATAATTTGGGATTACCTAATAATGCTCTAGCAATGGCTATTCTCTGTCTTTGTCCACCAGATAATAAACCTCCACCTTCACCAATTTGGCTTTCATAACCCATGGGTAATTTTTTGATAAATTCATCAGCACCAGCCATTTTTGCTGCTGCAATTACTTCTGATAAAGGTATTCCTGGATGTCCTAAACTGATATTTTCTCGAATTGTCCCACCAAATAAAAATGTGTCTTGGTCAACTACACCAATTTGTTGTCGAAAAGAACGCAAGGAAAGACTGGTAATATCTTGTCCGTCAATTAAAACTTTACCGTCTGTGGGGGGATATAAGCCGATAACTAATTTAGAAATGGTGGTTTTTCCTGAGCCACTGCGTCCCACTAAGGCTACCATTTGTCCGGGTTTGATTTCAAAATTGAGGTTTTCTAATATATTAATATCGCTTTCTGGATGATAGCGAAATGTGACGTTTTCAAAGCGAATATGCCCCTGAATTGCTGGTAAATTCTGCCGTGATTGATTTTGTAAGTCTTCTTCTGGTTCTGTGTCTAAAACATCGTTAATTCTTTCTACTGCAATCACAACTTCTTGCAATTCATTCCAGAGGACAATTAACCGTTGAAAGGGATTAATAATATTACCCAGCAGCATATTAAATGCTACTAGTTGTCCCACGGTTAACTGATTATGAATTACTAAATATGCCCCAAACCATAATAAAGCTGTGGTAGCGATTGCTTCAATTGTGTTACTAAAAATTTGTAAACGATTGCCGATAACTTGCCCGGAAAAGTTGGTTTTTATCTCTTTATTTAATAACTCTTCCCAATGCCATCTTACTGTTTGTTCTACTGCTGTGGCTTTGACTGTTCGCACACCAGTTAGGGCTTCTATTAGGTAACTACTTTCTTTGTTAACTGCATTGAATATTTCTCTGGAAATCCTTTGTAAAAAGGGTGTGGCAATTAATGCTAATAAGGCAAAGGGTGGGACAATTATTAAAGCTAATAATGCCATTTTCCAACTGTACCAAAACATCAAGCCTACATAGATAAAGACAGTGAATAAATCTAGGAGAATTGATAATGCTTCACCCGATAAAAAGCGTTGAATTTTGCGGTTTTCCTGGACACGAGAAATAATATCTCCCACATAACGAGTCTCAAAAAAACTCAGGGGTAAACGCAATGTATGACGAATAAAACCGACAATTAATGCTAAGTCTATGCGATTTGCTGTATGATCTAAAAGATATTGCCTTAAACCAGTCATGGCTACCCGAAAAAGGCTAAAAATTAACAATCCTATTCCTACTGTTGTCAGGGTCAGTTCTGACCGTTGCACCACTACCCGATCTAAAATTAATTGGGTAAATAGGGGGGTAATTAAGCCAAATATCTGGATAAATATGGAAGCGATAAATACTTCCAACATGACTAAAGAATGGGGTTTTATTAACTCGAAAAACTGCCAAAAAGGTGTAGATGTCTCTTTCGTTTCTTTGAGCATTGCTGTCGGTTGTAACAACAATGTATAACCAGTCCAGTCGCTGTTAAATTCCTTATGGGTGAGGGTGCGTTGACCAATAGCGGGGTCGGCCACAATTACATATTTAGGGGTAATTTCGTAGACAACTATGTAATGTTTGCCTTCCCAGTGAACAATGGCGGGTAATTTTTGCTTTGCTAACTGCTTTAAACTAGCTTTGACAGGTCTAGTAGCAAAACCTAGACTTTCTGCTGCTGTTAATAACCCTCGTAAGGATGCACCATTGCGGTCTACATTAGCAATATCACGGAGACGATTTACACTAAAACGTTTCCCCCAATACCGGGATACCATGACTAAACAAGCTGCTCCGCAGTCAGAACCACTCTGTTGAGCAAAGAATGGATAGCGCCCCATTACCCTTTGCCATAAATGCCCCACCCGTTGTCTGGGACTGGGAAAATAGGCTTTATTAATTTTTGATTCTTTTGATTGTGAGGTTAGATAAGGGGTTGAATCTGAATTTGAATTGTCGTTCTCTGGTGGGTTTGGTTTGAGCGGTGTATAATCTGCTTGTATAATCTGCGTTTCTGGGGAGTATGCTTTCTGCCATAAATGTTCTCGAATTTGGGGATACTTGGCTATTAAAGGCAATAGTAACTTTTCTGGCAAGAAACATAACCGTAAATTTGCTGAAGCTCTGGCTGCATAAGGTGGAAATTGAGATTGGGGAAATAAGGTAAATTCACCAAAGGATGCTCCAGGTTCTAGGGTAGTAATTAATTCGTCGTTATCATCTAGTAGTCTGACTTTGCCTGTAAGTATGATGTAAATGCCCGGTTCAACATTCTTTCCTGTCCAGAATTTGCCGACTTTAGGGTTGATAGGTTGAAGTTCAGGAAGATAGTGATAAAATTCTTCTGCGGTCAGTGAATACCCCAATGTATTGTTGATTTGTTCCAGAGATACTAATTGAGCGGAGATATTGTGCGCCATAAATGTCTGAATCCTTTACTGGTTTGTGAAAATTAATAAGTATAATTTCGGAGGAATCGGCGGTATTTGCTTTTTTAAGGTCAGCAATGGCTATTTTGGGTTCTGCGGCTGATTTTGGGCTATTTTGTTGATTATGGCTGGATTTTGGCCGAGTGGATAAACCCATTTGTTTGAGAATTCGCTTAAAATGGCGATCGCTGACTTCAAAGCCAAATTCTTCCGATAGATGTTTATGCAAGCGATTCAATGTCCATTGTTGAGAAATATAACCATAATCACGAGGATCACTGTGTAATAATTCTTTTAAACGTCGTAAATACTCATCACTAACTGATTTAGGGCGACCAATCCGACTATCTTGCCATTGATGCACCATTCCCTGACGAGCTATGTGTATCCAATGTCTAGCAGTTGCGGGACAACACCCCAAAATTTGACAAATTTCTGCTTGAGTTATCCCCTCGTCCGCTAATAACATAATTTGAATCCGTTGACGCTGGGATTGAGAGCAGTTTTCTTGTAATGATTTTAACAGCATTTGCCGTTGAAAATCTGATAAAAAGCTACCTAAAGAATTGTCTCTCAGACTATTACTACTTGTACCACTTGTCCATTGATATTGCATAAATGGTTCAAAATTGTGAAAATAAAAGCCAGCAGCCATCTTATCTCTTTTTAAAGGAGACTTTTTTGTATTTTAAGGTCACATTTGCATTGTAATACTAGCAATTTATAAAAAATTTACACTATTCTCGTTCCCAGTCGGAGACTGGGAATGGTGTTCTTTTGGCTCTGCTTCCAGAACTTAGTATGAATTAGGACTTACGTAAAATATCTAGAGAAACCTTCTTTTCTTCTAGGAGTTTTCAAGCAAAAAACTTTTCTACACAACGCACAAACATTTCCACACCCATAGGTAAAGCGGTTTCATCAAAATCAAATCGGGGATGATGATGAGGATAATCTAATTTTTTCTCTGCATTTGCAGAACCCAGAAAAAAGTAACAACCAGGAACTTCTTGTAAGAAAAATGACATATCTTCCCCGCCCATGGTTTGACATTCACTAAATACACCAATGGGGATTTCTATCACTTCCTGGGCTACTGAACGCACTAATGCAGCTATTTCTGCATCATTGATCACAGGTGGATAAAGATGGATATAATCTAAGTCATAATTTGCACCGTGACTTTGACAAATTCCCGCAATAATTTTTTCTATGCGTTCTTTAAAAAAACCTGCTAAATCAGGATTAAAATACCTCACGGTTCCGCCCATTTTTGCGGTATCAGCAATGACATTAACTGCTGTCCCTGCGTGGAGTTCTCCTACTGTCACAACTGCGGAATCAAGGGGGTTAATATTACGGGAGACAATGGTTTGTAAAGCACTGACTATTTGCGCCGCTACCACTAGAGAATCTACGGTTTGATGGGGAATTGCTCCATGTCCACCTTTACCGAAAATGGTACAGCGGAACAATTCCACAGCGGCCATTAATGCTCCAGGGCGGACTCCCACCGTTCCTAAAGGCAGATTATTCCATAAGTGTAAACCGATAATAGCATCAACATCAGGGTTGTTAAGTACACCTGCCGCTATCATGGGTTTTGCTCCACCTGGACCTTCTTCTGCGGGTTGGAAGATAATTTTTACAGTCCCGTTCAATTCTTGACGGTGCTGATGGAGATAATAGGCTGTACCGAGAGCGATCGCTGTATGTCCATCATGTCCACAAGCGTGCATTATCCCATCCCGTTGAGAACAATAGGGAACTTCATTGAGTTCTTGAATAGGTAAAGCATCCATATCAGCCCGAATTGCTAATACTTTACCAGGGGTAGATTTTTCCCCTTTAATAATCGCTACAATTCCCGTTTGTGCAATTCCCACTTGATGTTCAATTCCCCAATTTTGCAACTTTTGGGAAATAAATTCAGCGGTGATTTTTTCCTGAAAACCTAATTCTGGTTTTTGGTGAATTTGTCGTCTCCACTCGACTAATTGCGGTTGTAAAGCCCGAATTTCTAACCGCACATTTTTGAGATTTACTGTTGAAGCCAGAGGAAATGTCGAAACCATATTATTACCTAAAAGCTAAAACTTGAAAATTTAAGATTCCCGACTTCTTAGAGAAGTTGGGGATCTCTTTGTTGAGAAATTATTGAAGATTGGCATATAATGTTTCCCAGTCCAAACTAGCAGCAATTTCCGCAAGTTTTTCTAAATCTTGGGGATTTTCGACATAGGGAATACAACCTAAAACTGGGATATTTGTCAGTGATTGAATTAACCCGACTGGAGTTAAATCAGCAATTTCTTCCTCTTGTCGCGGTTGGATACAATTAAGAACAATACCACGGAGGGCGATTTTAGTTTGTCTAGCTAATGCTACATTAGCAACGGCATTTGCGATCGCTCCCAATCTCACAGGTACAACCAAAATTGTCGGTAATCGCCATTCTCCTGCTAAATCAGCTACTGTTAACTCATCAGTAATTGGTGAACCTAACCCCCCCAAAGATTCAATTAATACCAGATCACGTTGTTTTTGTAAAGCTAACAAAGTTCGCCAAACTACCGCCAAATCAACTTGGCGATTTTCCTTAGCAGCGGCTATAGGGGGAGCTAAAGGTGCTTGAAAATACAAAGGTGTAATTTCTTCTGGCGACTGTTCAAGACTAAACAGAGTTTGATACAGTTCCCTATCTCCCATACCCGATTGAATTGGCTTCATAATTCCCAAACTGCGCTGGGGATAATATTTTTGCCAATAAGCGGCTAAAGCCGTTGTGACAACGGTTTTACCCGCTTCCGTATCAGTTCCCGTAATCAGTAAAGTTTTCAACAATGTTTTTGCTAGAAATGATGACTTAATGCGTAAAAAAGTAGGCTGAAAACCCTGTCATTGCGTAGGGATAATTCATGAATTACCCCCACTTGCTGTTTTGCGTCAAATCTGAGGTTCTTTTCATAATTTAGCGTTAATTAGTCCCATTAAATCCTGATGTGGGGGTTTCCGTTGGGGTGGGGGTTTCCGTTGGGGTGGGGGTTTCT
>NZ_KE384652.1:220-9034 GCF_000426905.1 Dolichospermum circinale AWQC131C | reverse complement strand
GGTCTTTACAAGGGTTTTGAAATCATCAAAAATCATTTTCATACCTCAAATCAGCAACGCCGGAAATACTTTCTTATTTGTGGATATGCTTCTAGAATAACATCTATCAAATTTGCATGATTTTGCAAAAATCTGTTGACATCAAGAATGTTTTCTATTGTGTATAATTTAGAAATTTTGCTGAAATTATCAGATGGTTTAGCATCTTCGTAATTATTTCAGTATTTTTAAGGTTTTCCTGGATGCGAAGAGAGTAAATTGAACGAATAGCTCTTAAAATCTCGTGCAAATCATTAATAGAGACTTCCTCTATTTTTGGAGAAATTTCCAATACTAAACTATCTATATCTACAAAAGGATGAACTTCTGTTATTGCATTCAGTAGGCGATCAAATATAGGTTCATCAATTTTTATAATTAATGTAATCCCGAATTGATATTGTTGTGGAATTTTGAAACTTTTCATTTTCATTAAAGTTGATATTTTTGATCTTCTAAATTAATCTATATTTAGACTAGCATCAAAACCCTTGATTTTTTACATTCTCAAGGGCAGGCTTTTGAGCCTACCCCTAGACTATTCTTTCAAAACTGTTTTTGATGCGATTCTCGTCTTTTTCTGATCGCTTTTTGAAAGTTCTCCACCAACTTGTAAGCGAGTAGCAGAGGATTGTAACACCGTTACTGCACTGCTATCACCGATTTGTAAAGCGGTATTAGCAGCAGTTTGTAACATTGTCGCTGCACCTTTCGCGTCGCCTAGTGCCAATTTTGCCTCAGCCAATTGAGTTTGACGATATTTAGCTAACAGCAAAATTGACTGTAAAACCTGAGAATTGAGAGCGGGTTCGTAAGATTTGGTAAAATTAGCATATATTGGTGCTAATGGCGAAAGTAAACCCTGTTTATTCAAAGATGGGTCATCATAGCGAATTTGGATATGGCCAATGACCTGTTTTCCTTCTGGCAATTGTCCCAGATAAATATTCGCTAAAACTACTCGTTCCACATCTTTCATTAAATCCCCCAACCGTAACACCAAAGTTCCATTAGCATCGGTTTCTACTGGTAACTCAATAGTATCTGGGGCTACTTGGGCTATGGGTTTAAGTTCTGCTAACCGCACGCTGGGAACGAAAGATAGGAGTAAATGGGCATTTGTTAATCCTACTAACTGCACCCGACGAAACAACCTGGCAAATTGGGTCACAGCTTGTTCAGGATTCTCGATATAAGCTAGAGTACCACCACCTGCATCAGCGATTTTCTCTAGTAAATTTTGATTCCAGTCATCACCAAAACCCAGGGTGTTAATTGTGAGATTTAGTTTAGCGGCTTTTTTGGCTAGTTGTAAACAACGTTTATTGTCATTGGGTCCAATTTGCCATTTCCAGATTTGTAGCCCCTTATCCCCATGGCCATCTGTCAGTAGGAAAGCTTGGGAAACAGCGCCTTTTGTGCCTTTAAGTAGTTCTGTGATCCCTAAAGACAAACCTTCAGCAATGACTGTAGCGCCAGCAGCCTTTAGCTTGACTTTAAGCTGGGTTTTGATACTATTACTATCGCTGACGATTTGATTGGGGATAATGACCCTTGCAGTGCCAGCAAAAGCGATAACTGAAATGCGATCGCCTGGCTTTAATTGATCCAATAATTGTTCCACGGCTTGCATCACCGTATTCATGGGTTCACCGGACATAGAACCACTTTGATCGAGAATCAAGCACAGATTTAAGGGTAAAGATTGTTCAAATCCAGCCGGAATCGCGGACATAGAAATTGAGAGTTGACGTTGATTACTTACTTGGGCAGCATCAACGTTAGTATCATTTAAAACCGATATTAGTTTAACTTTCATTGAGGGGAAGCATCTTGCAAAACAGTTTTTGAGACAATTCTGGTTTTTTTGCGATCGCTTTCTGATAATTCTTCCCCTGTTTGCAAGCGTGTAGCTGAAACTTGCAAAACCGTTGCAGCATGATTATCACCCATTTGCAAAGCAGTTTTTGCGGCTGTTTGTAACATCGTCGCAGCGCCAGCCCGATCACCTTGCTGTAATTTCGTTTCGGCTAACTGGGTTTGACGATATTTGGCTAAAGCTAAAATCCACTGTTTTACCTGGGGATTTAGTGCTGGTTGGTAGTCCCTGGTGACATCAGCGTAAATTGGTAGATTGGGGGAGTATAGCCCGATGGGGTTATTATGGGCAGGGTTATCGTAGCGAACTTGAATATTAGCGATCGCCTGTTTACCTTCTGGCAACTGTCCCACATAAATATTAACTAAAACCACCCGTTCCACGTCTGTCATTAAATCACCTAATCTCACCCCCAATCGGCCATCACTTTCTGTTTGTATTGGTAAATCTATAGTGTCTGGAGACACTTGGGCAATAGGTTTCAGTTCTGCTAACCGGACATTTGGCATCAGTGATATTAACAGATAAGCGTTAGTCAATCCTACTGTTTGCATCCGGTTGAACAATCTCCCAAACTCAGTTACCGCCTGATCTGGTTGTTGGATATAAGACAATGTACCCATACCCGCATCAGCAATTTTCTCTAAAACCTTATCATTCCAATTGTCACCAAATCCTAATGTATTCAGGGTTAAATTATAACTGGCGGCTAATTGGGCAAATTTCAAACAGCGTTCATTATCACCATGTTCATTTTCCCCATCAGTGAGTAAAAATGCTTGAGAAACTGTATCTTGTTTACCTTTAGCCAATTCCTCAATTCCCAGACGCAAACCCTCATCAATAGAAGTTCCACCTTCAGCGCTGAGTTGCTTAATTTGCCTTTTGATTGATTCTGGATCTTTAATTAACTGATTGGGAACTAAAACCTTAGCCCGGTGGTCAAAAACAACAACACTGAGCCGATCTTCAGGACTCAAACGATCTACCAACAAACAGGCCGCAGTTTTCACAGTTTCCAGGGATTTTCCCCCCATTGAACCACTATGATCGAGAATTAGGCATAAATTCAATGGTACAGACCGATCTATAGTTTCACCACTGGCAGAAATAGAAATTGCTAATTGACGTTGAGTGCTGATTTGATTTACGTCTACAGCACCATCATTAAGGGCCAGTTGTAAATTAACTTTCATAATTTCAATTTCCTATCTAATCTAGACATACACAATTTTATAGATAACTTCATAAGGGATCTTCCCGACTACGGAAAACAAGTTAATTAGATATTTATGTGGTCAGTTGTCAGTTGGGTAATGGGTAATGGGTAATTGGTAATTGGTAATTGGTAATTGGTAATTGGTAATTGGTGAGTCATTTTCTGTTTTAATCCTGTAAATCCTTCAATCTTGGACATCCTGTACCCCTTACGAGAGTAATTTCCGACATTTTTCCCAAGGAACTGACATTATTTAGACATATTATAAATTAATATTTTTATATTTTTCTGGTTATTTAATATCTGTCAAATTAGGTTGTAATACCACCAAATGTAAATTATATCTAGTATCTGCTTGCAAATAACGCTGTTGTAGTGGTTGCCATTCTTGCCATAATTGATGACGATTTGCGGCTAATAGCGTCGTTAACCCTGGTAATTCCCTATCAAGTTCTGATTTGAAGATATTTTCTAACCACTCGTGCAAAACCATATTATCTTGAATCATGCCCAAGATTTCTTGGATATTTTTAACATCATGAATATGTGCAGCAAAAGACTCACCATATAATTCGGTAAATAACTCCATTTGGTAGCGGAGACCTTTAGCTTGTTTCCGCAAACTATGAAGAGTTTCACCTTCTGTTTTTAAATGTTCTTCTAATTGCATTGGTGTCCATTTTGTTTGTATTACTATTTCTGAGTTAATAATTTTAGTCCCAATTAACCATCCGGGGTGTAAGCAGAATTGACTAACTTCTGGTGAGAGTAAATCTGGTAATATATAATAAATTGGCACAGATGAAAAACCTTGATAACTAGGATTTTTTAACCAAGATTCACATTCATTTTTAAAAAATTTATAATTTTCATCTTTAAATATTTTCTGAACATGAGAAAATGCAATTTCTCGCTGTTTATCCAATTCCGTAAAAGCTGTTTTTAGAAATTCCTGTTCTTTGACAACTAAATGGGGTTGGTAATTTTTTTCCAAAATTTCTTCAAGGACATCTAAATCTCTAAGACTACCTAAAACCCGGGCAAATTTACCAATGTTTTTATCACTAACTGATTTTGGTAAAATTAAATATTTTTCAAATCTACTCACAGCAGTTCTTAACCTTCGCATTCCCACCCGCATTTGATGTACCGCTTCTGGATCTTCGTCTTTTTTAACTGCTTTTTCCCATTTTATAGTTTTTTCAAAATGCTTTTCAATGGCTTGGTGTGCAGTTTCTGCGAGGGTTTTGATTGATGTTTCTGTGGAGGTTTTCATAAGTAAAAACAATTAGCAATATAGTAATTTCAAATAAAATAAGAATCGGGAATTTAAACGCAAATAAACGCAAATTGACGCAGATGAGTTTATAAGCATTGCTGAATTAGTTGCGAAAATCAAAAATTCCCCTTCTCAAATTCTTACTCTTTGCGCCTTTGCGCCTTTGCGTGAGGTAAATTCATACTTTTATTCACCAATGCCAGTTTTTTTATACCTCTGTGATCTCTGTGTCTGGAGTAGTCCGTTAATTCAAATAGAATTGCTATATCATAATATTTAAATATCTTTAAAGACTAGTTGAAATAGCCTGTACAGGACAAGTAGAAATACATTGTTCACACACAATACAACGCGATCGCACAAAAGCAAGTTTATACGTTTCTGGATTAATAGTTAGAGCTTCCGTAGGACAAACACCGGTACATAAACCACAATGAACGCATAGATCCTCATCAATGACAATTTCACCTAAACCCAGGGAAACATGAATATGTTGGGATCTCATCCATTCAATTGCTGCATCCAACTGATCAATATCCCCTAATAATTCTACCACCAATTTACCGATTTGATTAGGGGCAACTTGGGCGCGGATAATATTCGCAGCCACATTAAAATCCTTTGCTAGTCGGTAAGTCACGGGCATTTGAATTGCGCGTTTAGGAAAAGTCAGGGTAACTCTTTTTTTCATTAGCTGGGAAAACAGTAAACTAGATGATGAATTGAATTAATAAGTCTTAATAAATTGATTATGAGTACCGAAGCCCCTGTAAATTCTAGTAACCGTCTCAGAAACTTCCTAATTGCCATTGTAGCTACCCTGCTGGGAGTTGCGCTGTTTTTGGGACTCAAGACAGATTCTACCTCAGTTTCCCTGGCAGAATTAGATCAAACTTCTATTCCCTTAGAGGTAGCTGTCAATAACGGAAAACCCTCTCTTGTGGAATTTTACGCTAACTGGTGTACAGTTTGTCAAAAAATGACACCAGATATGGCCAAACTCAGACAACAGTATGATAAAAACCTGAATTTTGTGATGTTGAATGTTGATAATACCAAATGGTTGCCAGAAATGCTCAAATATCGCGTAGATGGCATTCCCCACTTTGTATTTTTAGATAAACAAGGGGAAACCATAGCTGAAACCATTGGGGATATCCCCCGCACTATTATGGCCAGTAATTTAGAGGCCTTAATTATGGGCGTTACCCTTCCCCACATTCAAGGTCGTGGCACAACTTCCCAATTTTCCGCCCCAGTCGCAACAGAAACTAATCAAGATGATCCTCGTAGTCACGGTAGCCAAGTTGTAAATTAGGGTTTGTAGCGGGTAAAAGCAGAAAAGATGATCAAATCTTGTGGGGTGGGCATCTTGCCTGCCCTACCTGTGGGCATCTTGCCTGCCCTACCTGTGGGCATCTTGCCTGCCCTACCTGTGGGCATCTCGCCTGCCCTACTCATGGAAAAATTAAACACTATTAACCTAATCTTGTCAATATCATAGCTATCTTTTTTTGATCATGAGTTGCTACAGTGTTTAGTCTTGAAGCCGATAAAGTATTAAGTATGGTATCTAAAGAGATTTCCCGTGTCTGACTCATCCCCAAAGTATCTAATTAGCCTAGAGGTACGAAATTTACTCGTACAAAAACTCAGCACTCTTGAAAAAGACAATGTTTCCTTACGGAAATCTTTAAAAGAACAGCAAACCCAAACCACAGCCCAAACTGAAGATTTATTCTTAGAACTTTTAGAAGTTGCCGATGCCCTAGAAGCTCTATTATACTATCTAGAGAACAATCCCCACCAGAGTCCAGAATTTACAGCCAGTCTACCTAACTCTATAAGTGCAGTCAATCGCAAGTTTATCGGTATATTAAGAAAACGCCAACTTCTACCTATAGAATTACAAGCAGGAACAGAACCAGATCTTAACTTATGTCGGGTTATTGACCAGGAGGAGAGAACAGATATCCCAGACCAAACAATTACTAAAATCGTCCGTCGCGGATTTTATTGGGGTGAAAAAGTCCTCCGTCCCGCAGAAGTCATTACCGCTAAATCAAATCATGGTAATGAGGAAAAAGATAATGAGTAATTGGAAAATAAAATCGCTTCTGTTCCCTGCAATTCCCTTGTACTCTTACTTACACTGTTAACTATTAACTATGACTCCTGACGAAAGTAATATAAAAGACACTTCTTCACCAGCAAAAATATGGAGTGGTTGGCAGGAAAATTTAGTTTTAATAGCTATTGCCCTGAGTTTAGCACTTTTAATTCGGACTTTTATCGCTGAACCACGCTTAATTCCCTCCGCATCAATGTATCCTACTTTACATACAGGCGATCGCTTGGTGGTAGAAAAAGTATCATACCGTTTTCATCCTCCCAAAATCGGTGATATTGTTGTTTTTAACTCACCACCAGAATTACAAAAACGGGGATATCCTCAAAGCCAAGCCTTTATTAAACGGGTAATTGGTGAACCAGGAGCAGTAATTAGCATTTCCCAAGGACTAGTTTACCTCAACGGTCAACCTTTAATAGAAGACTACATCGCTGAACCACCAAATCTTCCATTTCCAGAAATTCAAGTCCCAGAAGGGGCATTTTTCGTCATGGGAGATAACCGGAATGATAGTAATGATTCTCGCTACTGGGGTTTTGTCCCTAGTGAAAATCTGATTGGCCGCGCCACATTTCGCTTTTGGCCTCTTAACCGCATTGGCGTACTCTAGTTTGGCTTCTACACCCCTCTGGAAATTAAGTCCCGTCTAGGCAATATAATTTGCTACTGCGTGATTGGTGAAATAACCCACGCAGACGGGTTTTGTCTGTGTAGCTATGATTGATAATTTTTAGGGCATGAATAGCATTATACTACAAAAAGTATGATTCAAATCGGGTTACTATAGGTTCATTTTTTATTCACAAATTATAATACAGGTTTTGGTTTAAATTGTTCCATAACGTACTCCATAACTACAGGTTGCAAAGTATATTGACCTGCTTTTTCCTGAATTAAAGAGCGTAAATGTAGCCTTTCTATTGCTTGCCAAAAATGGGATCTAGAAATATGAGGTAATATATTTGCTAAATCAGTAATTGTTGTTAATTGCGACTTAGTTGCCAAATAGTACATGATTTGCTTTTCTAGATCACAGAGACAATTTAACTGTTGTTCTAGCAACCTGTGAAAATGATAGCTGACTAATAGGGTATTCTGTGCTAGATATTTGTTAATATCACCATTAAATAATTTCATGATAGCATTAACAGCAATTTGAATTTTTAAAGGATTATTACCATATAAATTGCATAAATCATATTTTTGTTGTTCTGTCCCCAATAGTTGTTGTGATTGTATCAAGGAAAACGCTGCTTTAAAAGAACCAAACAATCTGAAAGAACGCACTGAGGATGACCAGTTTTCCAGTAAGCTGATTTCAATGGGTTGATTTCGACTGGTGAAAATTAGACAGCTTTGATGATTGGTTTTCGCAATTATTTGGATAATATGATTATATTCGCTATCAAACTTGTCTAAAACTATTTCGATGTCATCCAAGATAATCAGACAACGATAACTACGCAAATAATGGATAATTCGATTAATATTGGGTTTACTTTCCTTGTAATTGGACATCAAAGATAGCATATCAGTAATCATCTCATCAAAAGACAAGATAGTAGGCACAGAACGCCAAAAAACGTAATCAAATTGATCTTGAATTTGTTTTGCTAGTTGGGTGGCTAAAGTTGTTTTTCCAACTCCACCCATACCGAATAATCCCAGTACACGACAACCATCTTGTAAAATCCATGACTGTAATTGTGTCAGTTCTTGGCTATATCCGTAAAATTCTGAAATATCAATTGCAGTTCCCCAGTCTAGAAATTGATTTGCATTTGGTTTTTTTTTGCGTATTTGTGCGTATGCGGGGGGGGGTAGATATTACTTGAACACTGGTAGTAATTTCTTGCCAATCTAGATTTAGTCTGCGACACAGTTCTTCAAAGCTTGTATAACTAACAGGTTTACCAGTCAGGAAATTACTAATTGTAGATAGGGACAATCCGCTATCATAAGCTAAAGCTCTTTGGCTGGGGTAGCCATTAATTCTAATTACTATATTAACTTGTTGAATACGATCATTGTTTACCCTAAGTGACTTTGGCATATTATAAATTATTTAGATAGAAAAGGTAATAATCCACCTAAATTTTAGACGTTAGGAGTGACATATTTTCATAAAAATCTATCTTGAGATAGATGACAAGAGTTGTTTTGTTTTTTGGTGTCAAAATTACCTCTCAAGACAGATGAATTCATATAACTTCATATGAATTCAGTAGACAAATTAGTACAGCATTGGGTAAACTAGGACAATCAGA
>NZ_KE384652.1:0-210 GCF_000426905.1 Dolichospermum circinale AWQC131C | reverse complement strand
TTCATAAAATGACGGCAGGTTATTTTCATGTCAAGCTCTACTAAAACGGTCGTTTTCATTGATTCCAATGTTCAAGATTATCAAAATCTAGTTGATCAAGTTAAACCTGGTACACTGTTGTTTCTTCTGAACCCCAACCAGGACGGTATTCAGCAAATCACTCAGAATTTATCAGGACTGACAAACATTGATAGCGTTCAGATTATTTCT
>NZ_KE384651.1:135204-145270 GCF_000426905.1 Dolichospermum circinale AWQC131C | reverse complement strand
TGCTAATTGAGAAAAGTCTGATATAATTAGTTTTCAGGATGATTATTTATATCGAACTCAGGTTTGATAATATCAATAAACAAGATGTAATTGATTTATTACATCAAGGTTGTCAAGCGATTATTCAACAACAGGGAGGAGAAAGTAAATCAGAACGTGCAAAACAAGCAAAAGCATTGATTTTACTATTAGCAGGATTTGTTGCAAACAAAGAAAGAATTAACAGCTTTAATAATGCAACCTATTCAATGGAACAATTCAATTTTACGAACCTCAAAGAAGCCGCAGGATATGCACGCAGGGGTAGTAATAGCGCGGTTTTAAAACGAATCGAATACTATTGTTATCATCCTCTTTTAGAAGATGGTAATGTCATTATAGACACACCAGGAATTGATGCACCAATAGAAAAAGATGCAGTATTAACTTATAGAAAAATTCAAGATTCAGAAACCTCAGCAGTAGTTTGTGTTCTCAAACCTGCGTCAGCGGGAGACATGACCAAAGAAGAAACCGAATTATTGGAAACAATGCGGGAAAATGCAGGGATAAGAGACAGAGTTTTTTATATCTTTAACCGCATAGATGAAACTTGGTACAATAATCAACTCAGACAAAGATTAGAAGATCTAATTAATAGTCAATTTCGAGATAGTAACAGAGTTTATAAAACTAGTGGTTTGTTAGGATTTTACGGAAGTCAACTGAAAAAAACAAGCATACAGGATAGATTTGGATTAGATTCGATTTTTGCAGAAAGTGTTAAAGGTTTAGACGAGAAAGAAGAAACACCACAATTTGTCTACGCTTTTAATAATTATTGCGTTAGTTCAGGTAAACTTTCTCCTAGTCAATTTAGAATTTCTCTCCATGGTTATGAAACTTCTAATAGCAACTATGTGAGAATTTTAAGCGAACAGGGAACACCATTAATTAACCAACTCATTCAAGATAGTGGAATTGAAGAATTTCGCACTTCAATTACTCGCTATCTGACAGAAGAGAAACGTCCCCAATTATTTAAAAACCTTGCAGATGATTTAGAAGATATTTGTATTAAACTCAAAAAATACTATCAAAATCAACAACGAGAATTAGATAGTCAACCGCGAGAAATCGAAAGTATGAAAGAATATGAGTTGCAAAAATTAAATCAGCAACTCCAACAAATTGGGAGAGAATTTAATCAACATATTCATGATGAAGTCAACAAAATTATTAACAATAATTGTGAACAATTTGAAACAGATTTTCGACAATTACAATCACGCATGGTTCGTCGTCTGGATGAATTACTAGATACCTTTTCCGTTGCAGAAGCTTATCGTCGCGCAACTTTGAGTCATCCTAGAAACGCAACTGCACCCTTATTGGCTATTTTAGTAGAGGCTTTTTATTACCTGTCAAATCAGTTGGAAGATATTTTAATAGAATCTTGTCAACAAGTAATTAGTAATCTATTCCAACAATTAATGGCAAAAATTAGAAAATCAGAATATTATCGTCAATTGTATCGCTTATTGGGTAATGATGGAGGAATTGAATCACAGGTAAAAGAAATAGAAAAAGTAATTTCTCAAACTTTAGTAAATAGTGCTAGGGTAGAATGCGATCGCTTTGTCAGAGAAAGTCCTAGATTTTATAATGAAGGAACTTTTTCTATCTATCAATTTCGACAAGTATTAGAACAAACTTCCCAAGCCTATGATGCAGAAAGTATTATTGACGCTGAACCTGCAATTAGACAATTATTAAAGTTAGATTTTGAACCGAAAGTTTCTCATACTATTCGTCAATCTTTCCGTCAAACTATCAACCAAACTATTAAAACTCAGTTATTACCAATGGGAGAAAAACAAGCAGATGAGATATTACAACAATATCCCCAAGCGCGGGCTTATTTAGAGACAACATTGCAACAGGAAGCAGGAGAAAAAATTGCCAATAATCAACGTTTGTTAAGTCAGGTTGAGGGAAAAATTGCGGCATATAATACAGCAGTTGCAGGAATTAATGGCTGTTTACAAGCGATGCAGTTATATGAACATTTACTGCCAATAATTGGCGAAGAAGAGGTATAATGTTTTTGGTGAATGCAGGGTTTTTCTGTGTTCACCTAATTTTGTTTTTTAACGAACCACAGAGACACAGAGAACACAGAGGAAGAAAGAAATGGAAGAGAATTTTCAATTTATAGATTCTGAACAAAGTGATGTTGTGATTGATTTTGATGGTTATATTTTTAAAGCCAGTCAATTAGATATAGCTTTATCAAAAGTAATCTTAGATAACGGTAGTTTAAAGCATTTAAACCATGAACTAGAACGTATCAAGAGTCGTGTTCTACCATCTGTTAAAAACCCTGATGATTGGATAAATAATGGTGTAGATTGTCAGATTTTAAAACCTAGTAAAAATTGGCAAAAAGGAAAAATCAGAATGAAAATTTGTTTAGAATTTTGTCCTGACGAACCAGAATCACCCCTTGATGACTTAAGATAAATGAAGCTAGATCATAAATAAATTAGTCCACGCAGGTGGACTTTGTTTATGTAGATGCGATTTCTCATCGCCTCAATTGTCTAAATCAGGATTTTATAAAATGTGAATTTATGTTACAATCAATAATTAATGATATACTTATTATTATAATTATTGAAGGTGTTGAGAAATAAGAATATCAACACTAAACCACATCCTGTAAATCTTAGATATCCTGATTCAGACAATATAAATCTATGTCAAACAACATCAAAACCAGAATCGAAAAATTCAACAACGGACGCAACCCAGAATTTTTAAAGTTAAAATACAAGAAACTCGCTACTGATCCATTTTATTTCTTTCGCGGAACTTGTCATTTATTTTATGAAGACCTTTCTGAAAATTCCGGGATGAATTTAGCACCTTTAACTTGGATTTGTGGAGACTTACATTTAGAAAATTTCGGTAGTTATAAAGGTAATAATCGGTTAGTTTATTTTGATATTAATGATTTTGATGAAGCCGTTATCGCACCTTGTACTTGGGAAATAGTGAGATTTATTACGAGTATTATTGTAGGTTCTCGTAGTTTGGGAGTAGATGAAAAAGAATCTCTAAATTTAAGTGAACTTTATCTCAAAGCTTATGCACAAGCTTTGTCCAAGGGAAAAGCTAAAACCGTAGAAAAAGAAACTGCTAAAGGTTTAGTTAAAGATTTATTGGAAAGTCTGAAAAAACGAAATCGTGCTGATTTCTTGAATAAACGTACTCAAGAAAAGAAAGGTAAACGACGGTTAATTGTTGATAATAAACGGATTGTTACAGCAACAGCAGCCGAACAAGAAAATGTTGAGAAATTAATTAAAAATTGGCATCATACTACAAATCAAAACGCCGATTTTTATCAAGTTCTAGATATTCAAAAACGCATAGCTGGTACTGGTAGTTTAGGTTTAGAACGTTATATCATCTTAGTAGAAGGTAATGGTTCTCCTAATCAAAACTATTTACTAGATTTGAAAGAAATTCAAGCCAGTTCTTTACAGGCTTATTTACCAGTTTCTCAGCCAGAATGGGAAACTCCAGCGACAAGAGTTGTCGCTATTCAACAACGTTTACAAGGAACTTCTCTAGCATTATTAGAAGCAATAAATGATGGTAATAAATCCTATCTTTTACGAGAATTACAACCAGAAGAAGATGGGGTAAGTCTACAAGCTTGGGATGGAAAATTAGGGCGTTTGCAAAAATTAATTCAAACAATGGCTGAAGTAACAGCTTGGGACCAATTACGCAGTGGAGGGAGACAAGGTTCTGCAATTGCTGATGAATTAATTAATTTTGGTCAATCTTCCCAATGGCATAATTCTGTTTTAGAATATGCGGTTTACTACTCTCAAAAAGTCAACCAAGATTTTGAAGAATTTTGTCAATCAATATAACCCACATTCCGCACCCATTCCCATACCTCCAGCAGTCAGAAACTACGGTTTTCAAGGTGACATTTTGACAACCAGACCATCTTACCTCTTACCTCCGTGTTCTCTGTGCCTCTGTGGTTAGATTAATGCCTTTAAACCACTTAGTTATCCCATCAGCTAAGGTACTCGCCATTTTCCGCTGTGCTTGAGGATTCACTATCTCCTCAAATTCATAGGGATTACTCATAAAACCCAACTCCAATAATACCGCAGGTGCGACACTGGGACGAGTTAAGGCTAAATTATTCCAAAATACACCATAGTTAGGTTTACGGAGATTTGTAACCACGTAATTTTGTAAAAACACTGCCATGCTGTGGGACTGGGGATGATACCAAAAAGTACCAAATCCTTTAGTATTTTCCGCATCACCATTATCCGGTAAAGAGTTATGATGGATGGAAAGGGCGATCGCTGGTTCTTCTGTATTAATAATTACCTGACGTTCCACCAAAGATAGGTCTCGATCATCTTCTCTGGTCATTACCACTTTAGCTCCGCGCTTTACCAATTCATCCCGTAGCAATTTAGAAATTACCAAATTTACATCTTTTTCTAAATACCCATTTGGTCCACTAGCGCCAGATTCTTTACCACCATGGCCTGGATCAAGTACAATCTTGATACCAGATAAAGGTAGGCGTTTGATTTGGGGAAAATGGGGGGGATGACGTAAAGTTAAAACTAGAGTTGTATTGTCATATCTCAGCTTATAACCCCACTGTTGGAGCTTTTTGAGGTTAAAGGTGTATTTCACCTGTTTAGGGCTTACCTGATGCCAATCTAGGCGAGAAATTAGGGGGTTATCATCTAGGCGAATTGTGTCTGTTTGGGCTGTAGTATTGTAAAGGGTGAGAGTGAAGAAATTATTTCCCTGTTCTACACTCACAGGAACAGCAGTTTCTAAGGGAAAAATCATCTCTGTGGCTGTATTTAGTTGCCGATAGCCCACACTGCGAATCACTGTCTGTGGTGCAACTGCACCTGCTATAATTTTAGTCTCTTTGCTATTAATCCAAGCGCCATAGTCTAAGCGCAGCCATTCACCTTCTTGACCTGTTATTGTTGCCATAGTACCCTTTGGTAAGGGTGTCAGTCGAGAATAATCTGTACCGGGTCCTGTGCGAGTAACGCCTGATTCTGATGTAATTTCTGCAACTGCTAACTGTGCTGGGGACAGAATTTCGATTTTTCCTAGCCCAGTTTGAGTTATTCTTTGATCATTCAGTTGTAAATTAAATTCAGGTTTTCCCAAGTCAGCAGCATTTGTGACTGTTGTACAACCTTGGTATTTGCTAAAACTAGAACGATTAGGCTGATTGAAACCTGTTAAAATACTCGAATTAGGAGGTAATTGTGCAAATGATGGTTGAGGTAAAAGGGCAATATTTTGATTTACTAGATTTTGATTTACTAGATTAACCCAGACAGTGGCTTGAGGTGGCGCAACTGCACTAAAACAAATTAATTCTCCTGGTAATCTGGTAATATCCACGGCAGGGGTCAAGGAATTTTTAGCAAAGCCTAAACCTTGGGGTAACTCAGGTTGGGTAGATATCCTGTTAATTTTAAGCTCTCGTTCTTGATTTTGGTAACGGACTTTAAATATATTTTCTCCTAATTGCAAGGGAAAACTGGGGGAAAAATGCCCAGACTGGCTACGTTTAATCACTTTACCATTAATTAAAACTTGTCCTGCCGGCGGTGCAGTACCAATAAAAAATATTTTTTCTGTACTGGTTTGGTAGTTTGTGGGGGGAAAAACTACTAAAAGTGATTCTCGCGCTAATGCAACCCAGGAGGTGAATAAAAAATTAAATGATACTAATCCTAATAATCCTAAAAGTTTTTTCATGGACAAATACAAGGGTTTTCAGAGTAGGAACTGTGGCAAAATGGGGAAGATGAAATAAAACATCAATTCATCCCGCATACAAGCTTCTAAAATCGTCTACAGAAATTCTCACTAGGGACGAAAATCTATTTTTACAAGTTACTAGCAATTGAAAATACTATGACTAAGTTTATCTTTGTGACTGGAGGCGTTGTTTCCAGTATTGGTAAAGGCATTGTAGCAGCAAGTCTGGGTCGTTTGCTCAAATCCCGGGATTATTCCGTTTCCATTCTCAAACTTGACCCCTATATTAACGTTGATCCAGGCACAATGAGTCCTTTTCAGCATGGGGAAGTTTTTGTTACCCAAGACGGTGCGGAAACGGATTTAGATCTGGGACATTATGAACGGTTTACGGATACATCCATGTCTCGTCTAAATAGTGTTACTACTGGCTTGATTTATCAGTCAGTTATTAATAAGGAACGCCGAGGAGACTATAATGGCGGCACTGTTCAAGTAATTCCTCACATTACCAATGAAATTAAAGACCGGATTGTCAGAGTTGCTAAAGAAACTAATCCTGCTGCGGTAATTACAGAAATTGGCGGTACGGTGGGTGATATTGAATCACTACCGTTTTTAGAAGCAATTCGTCAATTACGCAAGGAAGTCGGTCGGCGCAATGTTTTATATATGCACGTTACTCTATTGCCTTGGATTGCTTCAGCAGGGGAAATGAAAACCAAACCCACTCAGCACTCTGTTAAGGAATTGAGATCAATTGGCATTCAACCAGATATTCTAGTATGTCGCAGCGATCGCCCCATTCCTGTAGGTTTGAAACAAAAGTTATCAGAATTTTGCGACGTAGCTGTAGAATGCGTAATTCCTGCCCCAGACGCTCGTAGTATCTATGAAGTACCAGTAATTTTAGAACGGGAAGGACTAGCAGAACAGGTCCTTGATTTGTTGCAAATGGAACAACGTCAACCCAATTTACAAGAATGGGAAACTATGGTAGAACGAATGTATACTCCTAAATACAGCGTCGAAATCGCCATTGTTGGTAAGTATGTCCGGTTAAGTGATGCCTACCTTTCCGTAGTTGAATCCTTACGTCATGCTGCTATTGCTACTCACGGAGATTTGCGTCTGCGGTGGGTAAATTCCGAAGCCCTGGAAACTGAACCAGCAGAAAACTATTTATCCGGTGTAGATGGTATCATTGTTCCCGGCGGTTTTGGTAGTCGAGGCATAGATGGGAAAATTGCGGCCATTAAATACGCCCGCGACCGGCAAATTCCCTTTTTAGGGTTATGCTTAGGAATGCAGTGTTCTGTGATTGAATGGGCTAGAAATGTCGAAGGCCTATCTCATGCCAATAGTGCTGAATTTGATCCAAACACCAATGATCCGGTTATTAATCTTTTACCGGAACAACAAGACGTAGTAGATTTAGGCGGAACAATGCGCTTGGGACTTTATCCCTGTCGGATACTTCCTAATACCCTTGCTTTCCAACTTTATCAAGAAGAAGTTATTTATGAACGCCACCGTCACCGTTATGAGTTTAATAATGTTTACCGGAGTCAGTTATTAGATTCTGGTTATTTGGTCAGCGGTACATCTCCCGATGGTAGACTAGTGGAAATAGTGGAATATTCTAAACACCCATTTTTTATCGCTTGTCAATTTCACCCGGAATTTCAATCTCGCCCTAATGCACCCCATCCTTTATTTAAAGGATTTGTAAACGCTGCCATCTCTCAAGCCCATTCTACTACCAATATCCCAAAACCCCTAAAAGTCTCTTAATTTT
The DNA here is from genome assembly GCF_000426905.1 of Dolichospermum circinale AWQC131C. Lineage (NCBI taxonomy): Bacteria > Bacillati > Cyanobacteriota > Cyanophyceae > Nostocales > Aphanizomenonaceae > Dolichospermum > Dolichospermum circinale. The sequence continues at coordinate 137,649 of NZ_KE384651.1, read as the reverse complement.
CCATTGTTAGCATTGTCAATGCTAATTTAGCAGCACCCACCATTCCCGCTGCATTTCCTAATTCTGCTGGAAGAATTTGTAACCCTGCGCGGGAAGTTGGTAAAACCCGTTTTTCGATTTCTGCTTGTAATGCGGGTAAGAAAAACTGAAAACTCCCACTCACACCACCACCAATAATAATTGCCTGGGGTGTCAGCACATAGAGTAAACTTGTTAAACCTCTTCCTAAATCTTTACCATATTCTTGCCAAAAAGTCAAGGCTTCTTGGTCTCCAATTTTGGCAAGTGCGCCTAATTCCGCTGGTTCTTTGCCTGTACGGCGACGGATAGCAGCAATGGAAGTATATTGTTCTAAAGAACCTTGATTGCCACTATTGCACATTGGTCCATCAGGATTTAAGGTAATTAAACCTAATTCTGCTGCTGCACCTTGATGTCCCACAAATAATTTACCATCAAGAATAATTGCCCCACCAACTCCAGTCCCCAAGGTCAGTAAAATCAAATTGGGGAAATTGCGGCCAGCACCTAACCAAGCTTCTCCTAAACCAGCACAATTAGCATCATTAGCCAAAATTGTCGGTTTACCAGTTTTAGCTTCTAACCAATCTGCCAAAGGTACATTATTCCATCCTACCAGATTAATAGCAACTTTGGCAACTCTTCCCGCAGCATCAGCAGGTCCAGGAGTACCTAAACCGATAGCGGTAGCTTCCTGATTGGGGTCAATTTGCGCTATGCCATCTACTATAGCTGATAATACAGCTTCAGGTGTTGCAGGTTGGGGAGTATCTACAGATAAAGATTGCAAACAATTACCATTTGCTGTAAAACGTCCCAACTTAATCCCAGTTCCTCCTAAATCAATACCAATTACTTGTTTTGTCATTAGTCAGTTGTCATTAGTCAGTTGTCAGTTGTCAGTGGTCAGTTGTCAGTGGTCAGTTGTCAGTGGTCAGTTGTTAGTGGTCAGTGGTCAGTTGTCAGTGGTCAGTTGTTAGTGGTTAGTGGTCAGTTGTTAGTGGTTAGTGGTCAGTTGTTAGTGGTCAGTTGTTAGTGGTTAGTGGTTAGTGGTTAGTGGTCAGTTGTTAGTGGTCAGTGGTCAGTTGTCAGTGGTTAGTGGTTAGTGGTTAGTGGTTAGTGGTCAGTTGTTAGTGGTCAGTTGTCAGTTGTCAGTGGTTAGTGGTCAGTTGTTAGTGGTCAGTTGTTAGTGGTCAGTTGTCAATTACCCGTTCCCATTTCTATTGATTTTTGCTGATAACTTGTATCTTTGCAAATGGGTATGAAGTTTTATGTACCTGTTGCCAATCTGTAATTGGACTACCTTTTAAAATACCAGATAAAGCTAGAGAAAGCACTAAGCCACCTGTAGCAGCCGCAATTAATGTCATATTATCGTTCACAATCATCTCTCAGGTTGTTATTTGTTAATTGTTTTTGATTCATTGTCAATTGTTGCTTATCCATTGCCAATTGTTTTTGATTCATTGCCAATTGTTGCTTATCCATTGTCAATTGTCAATTATTCTTTCTTTTGAGACGAGGATTAACAAATTCATTTAATCCCTCACCAAGTAATGATAATCCAACCACTAAAGAAGTCATAGCTAAACCAGGAAATAGAGTAGTCCACCAAATGCCTGTAGGTAATGCTTCTAAAGCCTGTTTTAAATCATATCCCCATTCTGGTACTTCTTCAGGTAATCCTAACCCTAAAAATCCTAACCCGCCTAAAACTAAGATAGCATCTGCCGCATTGAGAGTAAATAGAACAGGTACGCTTTGAATGACATTTAAAAACAGATATCTTGATAAGACAACCCAAGTAGAAGCGCCCATGGCTTGTGCCGCTTCGATATATATTTCAGTTTTGACACTGACTGTATGATTACGAACGACGCGATAATATTGGGGGATATAGGCTATACTAATAGCGATCGCTGCATTTAAGATTCCTCTTCCGACTACAAAAGCCAATGTTACTGACAGTAATAAACCTGGTAAAGTATAAATACTATCCATGAGAAATAATAGAGCTTTATCTAATTTTCCCCCCAAATAACCGCTTACCATCCCCAATGGTACACCGATGATCATGCTCAAAGATGTTGCTAAAGTCACAACTTGCAGCGCGGCCTGCACACCAAATACACTACGGGAAAAGACATCATAACCTAAACGACTTGTTCCAAACCAGTGTTGAGCGGAAGGTGCTTGATGAATAGGGTGAGAAAGAAATTCCTTGGGGTTTTGTAACCAACCCCAACTTTGAAAAACAGGAGCAAAAAAGGCTAAGAAGATGAAAAAGAGAGTTATACCTAGACCAATCTGCATTAATCGCTGAGATAGGCTGGGATTATTCGTAAATTTCCAGAAATTTGGTAATCGCTTTTTTGTAATCGTCATCTAAACACCGGCTTGCTAAATTTGATTAAGTAGGTAAGT
>NZ_KE384651.1:112579-135194 GCF_000426905.1 Dolichospermum circinale AWQC131C | reverse complement strand
AAACCGACATAAGTAACGAAAAGTAAAGTTTCCCTGTTCCCTGTTCCCTGTTCCCTGTTCCCTCGTCATAACGATAATTTTTAACGCCAACCTACTTAACAGTTAAACTCAACTTTGGACAACACCTGCTATGTGTTTAGTTGATTATGGCATAGCGGAGCGGTGGTTAGTCGGGATTTTTAGTGATGAAATTCTTGGGAAAGCCTGAAAATATCCATAAATTAACCGCAGATGACCGTTGATAAGCGTCCATGATTGGATAAAGAGAAGAAAGATAATCACAGCAAATCCTTTAAAAATAATTGAACTAAGTATTGATTTAAAAATTGAGGATTGGGAAACAACTATTAATCAATTAATTGCGATTATATCCGAAGTAAGAGAACTTCCTATTTTTGATGAGAATTTATTAGTGCAAGTGATTGAGAAGTTAGTTCGTCCTAACCCAGTTAATCCTCCTGCTTTTATAGATAAATTAGTAGAAGCCTTTATACCCCATTTAATAAAATCTGAAAGCATTATTAGATTATTGATGGGTAAAGCTGATAGCTATTATTCTTGTTTCAACCATGGGATATCAATTTATTTTTGCAAAATTGGCTGGCAGTTAGACCCTAATAGTCTATATTTTACTATGAAAATAATTGCTAACCTACAATTACTAGGACAATCACTAGGAGGAAGTTATCTTCAAGAGTCTATTGATTGGGCAAACAAATATTTAGTAACTTCCCCAGAACTAATTAGACAAATACATGGGAATCACTGCTTACTTGTAGCATTTTTAGAGTCTCTCGAAAGTGCAGAAAAAGCTCTACAAACATACCAAAAATATAAACAACTTTTATGTGATCTTGTCAGCAGTGAAACAGAAAGCAAAGGTTTATTTATAAATACAACTTTAGCATTTGGTCACTTTTTCTTATACATGGAAGATAATCCCCATGAAAATAGATTAATTCGTAATAGATTAGCTGCTCTATGTCAAGAAACGATCTGCAAAGAGTTTCCTGAAGAGATCAATATTTATCAACAGCGTTGTAATTCACCTCGTCCTGCTTTGAGTGAGCGTCCTTTAAGGATAGGCTATATATCAGAATGTTTTCGTTCCCATTCTGTCGGTTATTTAGCTTGGTGGTTATTAAAATATCATAATCGCCAAGAATTTGATATTCATTTATATTCTTTAAGCCAGAATATTTATGATCCACAACAAGAAGCTTATAAAAAGGAATTTGGTGATCATTTTCATCAATTATGGCCGCCGCCAGTGACAGTTGCAAATAAAATAAATGAAGATGAAATAGATATTTTAGTTGATTTAGATAGTTTAACTTCCTATAGTAATTGTGCTATTTTAGCTTTGAAACCCGCACCCATTCAAGTTAGTTGGTTAGGATATGATGCAACTGGTTTCCCGACAGTTGATTATTTTATTGCTGATAACTATGTTTTACCTGCATCAGCACAGGATGATTATACAGAAAAGATTTGGCGACTGCCACAAAATTATATTGGTATTGATGGCTTTAATGTGGGGACACCAACTATCAGTAGAGAATCTTTAGATATTCCTAATAATGGAATTATTTATTTTAGTTCTCAAACTGGATTAAAACGTAATCCCGATAATATTAGGTTGCAAATGCAAATTATCAAACAAGTTCCTAATAGTTATTTTCTGCTGAAGAGTTTTCGCAGCAATCATGAAGATCTGCAAAATTTTATTGCTCCCCTTGCTGAAGCAGAAGGACTTGATTTAGAATGTTTTAGGTTTTTACCTGCTGCACCTACAGAGATGGAACACCGGGCGAATCTAGCCATTGCAGATATTGTTTTAGATACCTATCCCTATAATGGTGCAACTACTACTTTGGAAACATTATGGATGGGTGTACCCATAGTGACAAGAGTGGGGGAACAATTTGCAGCCCGGAACAGCTATACAATGATGATGAATGCTGGAATTACTGAAGGTATTGCTTGGAGTGATGAAGAATATGTAGAGTGGGGTGTGAGGTTGGGTAAAGACGAGAAATTAAGACAAGAAATTGTCTGGAAACTGCGAAAATCACGACAAACATCACCCCTATGGAATGGGAAGAAATTTGCGCGGGAAATGGAGAATGCTTATTTACAGATGTGGCAAAGGTATATTGATAGTTAAGGCTAATTAATACTTGTAATTTGGGTTGATACAAGAAAATCGGATCTTGCTGATAGCCTGCGTGGCGTAGCCATATTGGCGTAAGATTTTTGCAGGTAGAGCCGAGAATACTCATGGAACGTCTCTACAAAGGTCTTGAACCTATGCAAAATTATTTTCATCCCTAAAATCAGCAATGCCGGAAATCAAAGCGCCGGAAATTATGTTAATCTTTAATCAAAAGGCTGATTTTACAGCACTTACCGGTGTTATCAGGTACATATCTAGCGGGCAAGATGCCCGCACCACAAGAGTTTCATGATTCAACTTTGTACCTCATCAAAGCGGAAAACGCTATAAATGACCCATCCTAACAAAAAAAGGATTGTGATTATGTTAAATAAAATACCAAATCAACTACAAAGACTGTATGAAATTGACGATTATCTCTGGTTGGAAGAAACTATTAAGCTTCTAAAAGCAAAAAATTTAGAAAACTTAGACTTAGAAAATTTAATTGAGGAGTTAGAAAGTTTGGGAAGAAATGATTTAAACAAAGTTAGAAGTCTATTAAGACAAATTATAATTCATATTTTACTATTAGAATATTGGCACGACGAATATGATCGAAACCATCGGCATTGGCGGGGAGAAATAATCGCTTTTAGAGATGATTTAAACAATAGCTTAACTACTACATTAAAAAATAAGTTAGTTCAAGAATTAGATCATATTTACAATGTTGCTTTGAAAGTTGTTGTTCAAAAAACAGGATTAGCATCAAATCTATTCCCTGATAATTGTCCCTATTCTTTAGAACAATTATTAGAGGATAATTGGTATCTTCAAAAGTAACTGGATTTGATACAGCGGTTCTTGGTTGGGTGAAATACAAGGACTTCAGCTATCAAAAAGAATCAAAAGTTGCACTATTGCTTAACCCAACCTACATTTCTAAGACGCTTAAAATTGACTTATCAAACTATCTAGTTGATAACTTTTTAAGTCACTAACTGGTATTTGTGCTAAATTTATTTTAGCTTCATTACTCAAGATAACTCTACCATAAATGCGGGGTAACAAAGATTGCCATTGCATATTTCCTAATTTATCAATCAAGGAAATCTCTATAGTATCGCTAATGTCTAAATCTGCCATTAACAGATTCATAGCCACACTAGATAAAAATATTTCTGCATCTTCTATAGTTAGATTAACTATGTGAATAATCAGGGTAATTTTTTGATTTTCAGGGTGATTTGCTAATGTTTGAATTACCTGTTGTAATTCTAAACCAAGTTCATCTTCTGCTTGTGTCCAATCAGGAAAGATAATTAAATTAATATCTCTTAATTTTAACTCATTGATAAAATCGCTGTTTTGGTAATTATCTGAAGAAAATTCTAAATTCAAATCTTGAGATAATTTATTTAAGACAGAGATAACATGAGGTTTTCCATGGAATCCGAAAGTGTTTTCCCAAGAAAAGTTTTCCAGTTCTTCTATGGGTTGTTCAAAACTAAATTTAATAGCAACTTCTAAAGGTGCAAATTTAATACTTTTCGCTGTAAACCAGTCATAAAAATAATGGCAGATAATCAAATCTTCTGATAATGAAGATGTTTGTATATTATCAAAATCCAATTCTGAACATAATTCTAGTAGCTTTTTACTTCTTAAAGAAAAACCACCATTACCTACTCTATTTTTATTTAAGTCAAGTATATCTACTGTCTGACCTTGGGAGTTAACTAAATGAGATTGTTTGCGCCAAGGTGCGCCAATATAATCATAATTTAAAAACTCCTCTGACCACAACTGAGGATTGATAATAAAACCATCTCCTTGTGTAACTAAGCAAAATTCAGTTTCTATAAATGAATTAAGCTCTTTGATTATAAATCTGCTATATTCAACTAAACTCTTGATCGGATGAATTTTAATAATTTCTAATTGAGGGAAAAGTTCCAAATAACTTTGATCAATTTCCTCAGATGTAAAGAACAATACTCTATTAAAGTTTGCGTTTAAATTGGAAATTACTAAACTTAGTAAAGTAAGTTCTATATCTACCGAAGATATGGTAACTAGAGTTGTATTGTGTAGATTGATTTTATTGGTATTTTCATCCAGTAAATGAATAGCATTATTCAATAATTCTGTGATATTAATAGTCTGTTGTGTTTGAGCTAAAGATCCACTATAAAAAGTTCTTTCTGTAAAGTCATCTGCTAAAACATCTCTAATGATAAAAGGAGGATGTTTTAAGGGGAATTGCATTTCTGTAACTGGTATATTAGCTAAAATACTATTTGTATCTGTTGCGTGAGTTCCTTCTTGTCCAAATCCAATATTAGAAACTAAATTAATATTTGGTAAAACGGTTAACCCTTGATTTAGATAACAAGCAAATAACCAAGGATAATCCCAAGTATTGTATCCTTCATACACAATTTGGAACATTGCTGACCAATATCTAAATGCTTGTTCATCTTGGAGAATATCAAATAGCCAATTTTCATCCCTAACTTGAGGCCAAAGAGCCATAGTATCATCATAATATTGCCATGCTCTTTTCCAAGTAGCCCATCCCCAACAATGGCTATAACGGGAAAAATAATAACTATAATTTCGTCTTTTTTGTCCAAACTGAAGATTTTGTCCAGAAACTAACATGATTCTGGTATTATGACGATACTCTTCTAATAATTCCTCACAAAAGCGAAAGAAACTAGGATCAGGGAGACAGTCATCTTCTAAAATAATTGCTTCTTCAACTTGAGAAAATACCCAATCTAGTCCGGTATAAATTCTCTTTCTACAACCTAAATTAATATCAGAGTAATTAGTTAATAATTCACACTTCCAGTCAACTTGATTAATAATTGCTCTAGCAGCAATACACTTTTCTTGTTCTCCAATTTTATTCGCTCTTGCACCATCAGCAATAACTAATAATTTCGGAGGTTTAGCTTCACGAATCTTTTGAAAAACTCGCTCTGTCACATCAGGACGGTTAAAGATGATAAAACAAACCGGGGTTTTTAATTGCCATTCATTCATAAAATTTTACCTTTTAAATTGCAATTACGGGACTGGTAATTTGAAAACATGATCTTCCTAAACAAGAGCGTTTTTCGCTAGGTAATCCTCCTCTTGACAAAAGATTAACATCTTTAAAGAAGATGGAAGTGCAGTTTTTATAAAGGTAACTAGGAATCATTCCATAAAAATCAATCCTGATAAATCCAGATGCTTGTAATTTTTCCACACCTGGTGCGTGTCTGTGATCATCTGTGTTATCAAAAATAATAAATCCTTGGTCTTTTACTTTAGATATAGCAAATTCAGCACATTGATTTCTATTGCTACCGTCAACAATAATTACATCAAATAAATGATCTTCATATTGAAGAATAGCAGAAGCATATTCTAAATCATCTTCAATTAAATATAATTCTACATTTGAAGGCATATTTTCTTTAATATAGTTAAACCAATTAGCATCATTCTCAATGGAAATTACTTGTGTTACTCTCTTAGACCACCAAAGAGACGAATTACCACTACCATATTCAAAAACACGAAAATCACTGTATATTTTATTTTCAATAAATTCTATAGCAGGATAGGTGTACCAAGGTATAGGTTTAGCCTCTTGATTGAGAGGTTTTCCTGAATATAAAGAATTCAACCATCCAGAAGTCTGTAAATAATTAATACCTGGCGGTAAATTTCTGGAAATTTCTTCCCAATCAGTAGCTAATATTAGGCTATGAGCTAGGGGTATTAACCCAGTTTCAGTAAATTGAGGATTTTCAATGATTGCTTGTTTAAATAATTCGATCGCTTCAGGAAATTTCTGTTCAGCAAATTTTTGATAACCTTTGGATAAACTACTTTCTTTTTTTTGTGGCAGCGTATTATATTGTAACTGATCTAATAGGTTTAATTTTTCTATATCTAGTGAATCTTTGATTATCTCTTCTAGAGTCCAACCAGGTAATTGTTCTAATCCTATTTGATTAATAAATTTTTTGTCTTCACATTCCAAAATAATTCTAGAGTGTAAAATTGGCAATAAACCTTTATATTCTTCTGGTGAATTTATTTTTAACAAATTAAATTGTGGTAATTTATCATCATCAGTTTCCATATTTCCTTGATAACAAAGATTAAGTAAAACATCTGCTAATAAGAAGTTTGCATCTTCTAAACTGGTATTTTGGATATCAATAAGTAAGGCAATATCACTATTTTTAGGGTGATCAATAATGGCTTGACATATATTTAGTAACTGTGCAAATATTACTTCTATAGATTGACTCCAATCTGGGAAAATGATAAAATTAATATTTTTAAAATTTAGTTGATAGTTGTTTTCTGCTGATTTTATAGCTTTTAATACAGCATGAACATGAATCACTTGATTTCCCGAATTTTTCTGATCAATGCTAACAATACTGAATTGTCCCTTAAAACCATAATGACTTTGACAACCTGCTAAATAAGGAGGAAATTCTTGGCAATAATACATAAAGGAATTAATATTCCAAAAACTGACATGGGTAGGATCTTGAAATGCTCCTCTGCCATCAGTTGATGGTACGCTAATGTCAACTATTCCATCTGGCTTTAATATTCTCCAGATTTCATTCATTGTGTGGATTCTATCAGGCAGATGCTCAATAATATCATGTGCTTTAAGAAAATCAACACTATTATCTGGAAATGGAAAATTACCATTCAAATTAGCAATAACATCTACACCATCAGCAGCCACTAAATCTACACCTATAAAGCCTTCAGCTTTATGAGTTCCACATCCTAAATCTACATTTACCAACAAGTTAGCATTATTCATAATGTCAATACTTTTTTATTAATTTGCTTTTTCTCTGATTGTTTCCTTTACATTCGGTAACATAGTCTTAAATCCTACTTATTTAATTTTACCAGTTTCTCCATAACGGCGATCGCTTGCTTAACCTCCTTAATTACCTCTATATCTAGAGATTACCCACAATTTCCAAAAATCTATCACTTTCTGGATATGCTAATGTTAATTTTCACAAATCTTTACAATTAATCTGGAAAGTGCCTAATTATCAATTTCTACACCTAATTCCCGCAATTTTGCTGCCAACTTATCAGCCCTTTGTTTTTCTTGTTCAGCCCTTTGTTTCTCTTGTTCAGCCCTTTGTTTCTCTTGTTCAGCCCTTTGTTTCTCTTGTTCAGCTAATTCTTGTCCTGTTAATAATAAATTACCTGCTAAATCCCACCACCGTAACCAAGGTAAATCTATATTTTTATATGTTCCCTGCCAAATACCTAACTCAGCACCCATTTTAGCAATTACATAATGACCTCTTTCATTAGGCGACATTAAATAATATTGTCCCTCAACTAAATGATATAATTCTAAAGATGATTTTTTTTCTTCATAAATGCCGTAAAAAGGCACTCTAATTGCTTTTTCATAAACCCAAAATTTTCCCTGATAGGGAGTTTCGTCTCTTTCTTCTTTACCATTTCCTGATACAAATTCCAGGACAATTAAAGGTGCTACCAATTCCTGCCATAATACGTAAGAACGGCGCATTTGACCATTTAAAGTTGGTGGTACATCAGGAACATAAAACCAATCTGGTGCTTCTGCTCCCTTCTCTGGTGGGTTTGTGATTCGCCAATAAATACCACTATCTTGTCCTATGCAAAATTGTTTATCTGGATGAATTGCTTGTAATTTTAACCAAATAGATTCAGTTAATAAAATGCTTTGGGGATGCTCTTGAAAATTTTTCACGAAATTTCCGTCTTCACAGGGTAATTGGGTATGGTCTGGTAATTGTGTGGAAAGTTCAAGTTTGAGGGTATCCATAATTTGGCCTATTTCTTGGAAATATGAATGAGAAGAAAACAGGAATTTTAGGTAGTTATTGTCCTGAATAAATTTTTGATATTCCTGTATAAATCCTATGCTTTAATAAAATCAACACTATGATCGGGAAATGGAAAAGAACCATTCAAATTAGCAATAATATCAACTTGATCACCTGCAATAATATCAACCCCTAGAAAACCTTCTGCTTTATGAGTTCCACATCCTAAATCAACACACTCCATAAATTTTATCAATCAACAGATTTATTCTGACAGACCCCACCATACCATGAATATACCCATAATTCCCTAGACATCATAATATATCACCTGTATCGCTTTCTTATCTAAAATGACGTTAATTGTCATAATACTTTACAATATGACATTACCCACAACAGGCTGTATTATATTGCACAAACTGTATTAATAAACACAACTACGTCATAATCTATAAATTTTATCAGTCATCTGATGAGATGATCAGATATCCAATTCCCTGGAATATCAAATTATTATCTACAATTAATCCCTTTGCTATCTCTGGAAATTGTTGCTGAAGATGGTTTTTTAATAACTTACTATCACCACCAGTTATGATAATTTGACTATCAGGAAATAACCCCCACCAAGCCTCAATAAAATCTTTTATCCCACTTAATAAAGTGTAAATTACTCCACTTTGAATAGCCTGGGATGTATTCATCGCAAATCGTGGTGGTAAATTGGTCATTAAACTAGTTTCTAATAATGGTAATTGTCCCGTTTTTTGTCCTAAACTGCTCAATTGTAACCCCAAACCGGGTAAAATTGCTCCCCCAAGTAAGCATCTATTATCGTCTACACCCGTAAAAGTTAATGCTGTACCGCCATCAATTACTAATGTGGGAAATCCCCAAGTTATTCCTGCACCCCATAACGCTAAAGCGCGATCAATTCCTAATGTCGGGTACATTCTCTGTAATGGTACATCTGCTAGGGTAATCAGACGCAAATAGGGGTAAATTTGCCAAAGTGCGGTTTGCTGGGGAACAACAGAGGCAAAAATCACAGGTACAGGATAATCTGGGGAAATAGGAAAAATATCCCCAGGTAAAGAAATCACTCTCAGCCAATTATCTAATGTTGGAAATTGGGCTAATTGTTGGATAATAAATGCAGATGGATGAAATGTATTCCCAGTTAGGTATAGGGTTTTATCTATGAATAATCCCCAATGAACACGGGAATTACCAATTATTAATGCTAAGGAAAGATGCTGTTGATTTTTTGCAGGAGGATGATTTGCCAATGTTTTAATTTTCTTAACTGAACTATAGGTTTTTTAATAATAATTAATAATAAACCTGTGCCACAATAGGAGAAAGGCATAAATACTCAATTTATTAAGGAGGGGCGTTATGGTATTGCTCACAGAAAAGTTAAAAAAGCGTTTGACTATAAATACCATAGATATCAGTGAAAATACTACAGCGATTCGCTCTTTAGACTGGGACAGAGATCGCTTTGATATTGAGTTTGGTTTGCAAAATGGCACAACATACAACTCTTTTCTAATTCGTGGTGAGAAAATAGCCCTAGTTGATACCTCCCATGAAAAATTTCGCCAACTTTATTTTGATACCCTCACTGGTTTAATTAATCCCCAAGATATTGACTATTTGATTGTCAGTCACACTGAACCAGATCACAGTGGACTAGTAAAAGATTTATTACAACTCGCTCCTAATATAACCGTTGTTGCGTCAAAAGTGGCAATTCAGTTTTTAGAAGATTTGGTACACCAACCATTTAAGCGTAAAATTGTTAAAAATAGCGATCGCTTGGATTTAGGTAATGGCCATGAATTAGAATTTGTCATTGCTCCGAATTTACACTGGCCCGATACCATTTTCACCTTCGACCACAAAACCCAAATTCTCTACACCTGCGACGCTTTCGGTTTACATTACTGCTCAGAAAGTACCTTTGATGACGACTTAGCAGCCATAGAAGCCGACTTTAAATATTATTATGATTGTTTGATGGGACCAAATGCCCGTTCTGTCTTGTCCGCAATGAAGCGTATGGCAGAATTAAAAACAATTCGCATAATTGCCACCGGTCACGGACCCCTACTATACCACAATGTGGAAGAATTGACAAGCCGTTATCGCCACTGGAGTCAAGGACAAACCAAAGCGGAAACCCCCGTAGGGATATTTTACGTCTCCGAGTACGGTTTTGGCACGCAAATAGCCCAATCTATAGCCAATGGGATTACAAAAACCGGTGTCGCTGTGGAAATAGTAGACTTAGCCAGTATTCACGAATTACAAGAACTGCGGGAACTGGTAGGGCGTTGTAGCGGTTTAGTCGTGGGAATGCCTCCAGTATCAGGTAATTCTAACATTCAAGCTGCACTCAGCACCGTTTTAGGTTCAGCCAAAGAAAAACAAGCCATTGGCATTTTTGAAACTGGTGGGGGAGATGATGAACCTACCTATCCCATATTAAATAAATTCCGGGCTTTAGGCTTAAATATCGCTTTCCCCGTCATTGAAATTCGGGAAACACCCACAGCCAACACCTATAAAAAGTGTGAAGAAGCGGGTACAGACTTAGGACAATGGGTAACAAGAGATAAAAGCATCAAAACCATGAAATCCCTTGGTGCTGACTTAGACAAAGCCTTGGGCAGAATTAGCGGCGGTTTATATATTATCACAGCCAAAAAAGACGACGTATCCAGCGCCATGTTAGCTTCCTGGGTCAGTCAAGCCAGTTTCAAACCCTTGGGCTTTTCCATTGCAGTCGCTAAAGATCGGGCGATAGAATCACTGATGCAAGTAGGCGATCGCTTCGTTCTGAATATACTCGAAGAAGGCAACTATCAACCCTTAATGAAACATTTCTTAAAAAGATTTGCTCCCGGTGCAGATCGTTTTCAAGGAGTGAAAACCCAACCTGCGGAAAATGGCGCACCTATACTTACAGATGCCCTAGCCTACGTAGAATGTGAAGTAGTCAGCCGCATGGATTGTGGTGATCATTGGGCAGTATACAGCACAGCTTACGCCGGTAGAGTATCAAATCCCGATGCCATGACAGCAGTACACCACCGGAAAGTCGGGAATCACTATTAAAAGCAATTGACAACTAACCACTGACAAATGACTACTAAACCCCGTGATGTACAAATATTGCCCATTGGTACAGATACCATAATATTGCGATCGCGCAGTTGGGCTAGATTAAGATTTGAAATTGAATATGCTTTAGCTAAGGGAACAACGGCTAATTCTTATCTCATCCAAGGCGATAAAAATGCCCTTATTGACCCCCCTGGCGAAACTTTTACCGAAATTTATCTCCAAGCTTTACAACAGCGGTTTAATGTCAAAAATCTCGATTATGTGATCCTTGGTCACGTTAACCCCAACCGGGCTGCGACGTTAAAAGCTTTACTGGAAATTGCCCCGCAAATTACCTTTGTTTGTTCTAACCCAGGGGCGATAAATTTACGCGCTGCTTTGGAAAATCAGGATTTATCAATTCTGGTTATGCGCGGGGAAGATACCCTCGATTTAGGTAAAGGACACCATTTACAATTTATTCCCACTCCTAACCCCCGTTACGCTGACGAACTTTGTACCTGGGACCGGCAAACAGAAATCTTATTTTCTGATAAACTATTTGGGGCGCATATTTGCTCAGACCAGGTTTTTGATGAAGGTTGGGAGGTGTTTAATGAGGATAGACGCTATTATTTTGACTGTTTAATGGCACCTCACGCTAAACAAGTCGAAACAGCTTTAGAGAAATTAGCAGATTTGTCCGTGCGAATGTACGCTACGGGTCATGGTCCAATTGTGCGCTATGGTTTAATTGATATTACCAAGGGTTACAGAGAATGGACTAAACAGCAAACCTCCGCTGATATGACCGTGGCTTTAATTTATGCCTCAGCCTATGGTAATACTGCAACTTTAGCACAAGCGATCGCTCACGGCATCACTAAAGCCGGTGTCAATGTCGAATCTATCAACTGCGAATTTACCGAACCCGAAGAAATCAAAGCCGCTGTGGAAAAATCCGCCGGTTTTATCATAGGTTCACCCACCTTAGGAGGACACGCACCTACACCGGTGCAAACAGCTTTAGGAATAGTCCTCTCTACTGCGACTAATAATAAATTAGCGGGGGTATTTGGTTCTTTTGGCTGGAGTGGGGAAGCGGTTGATTTAATTGAAGGTAAACTTAAAGACGCAGGATACAGATTTGGTTTTGACACCATTCGCGTCAAATTCAAACCCAATGAAGTCACCTTACAAACCTGCGAAGAAGCGGGAACTGATTTTGCTCAAGCATTGAAAAAAGCGGCGAAAAGATTAGTTGTAGCTAAACAACCTGCTACAAATGTAGAACAAGCTGTGGGGCGCATAGTTGGTTCTTTGTGTGTAGTTACAGCAACCGAAGGAGACATCAAAACGGGAATGTTAGCTTCTTGGGTGACACAAGCTAGTTTTAATCCGCCTGGTTTAACTATTGCGGTTGCTAAAGACCGGGCTATGGAAAACATGACGCACACCAATAACAAATTTGTAGTTAATATTTTAGCGGAGGGGAAGGAAATCCGTAAGCAGTTTATGAAGGTTTATGCTCCCGGACAAGATAGATTTGCGGGTTTAGACATTCAAGAGGCCAATAATGGAGGTATTATTATTAATGGAGCTTTGGCTTATCTAGAATGTTCTGTGCAAAATCGCATGGAAGCTGGTGACCATTGGTTAGTTTATGCGACTGTTGATGATGGTAAAGTCTTAAATCAAGATGGTGTCACAGCGATACATCATCGCAAATCAGCGAGTTATTATTAACACCTTACGTCTTAGCCCCTCTAGGATTAGATAGAGGGGTAATTTTTTTACGCTATAATGTAAAACGTCTGCCCATATTTTTGATCACTTTAAATAATGCTTGATTTTCAACCATTAGAACCTCAAATACCAAACCATCAAACACAAAATATTGAAATTGAACATATTAACACCCAAATATACCAGCACTTTGCTGATAAATTCTGCATAGAAGATGTTCTCAACCGTAAGATTGTTAGTTTTCAGGCTAATAAACTTAAACCTATTTACCGATGGTACAAATATAAAGAAGCTTTTTCTGCTTCATTGGTAGAATATTTACTAGATAAATATATAATCGAATCTGGCGAAATATTAGACCCTTTTGCTGGTAGTGGAACAACTTTATTTGCAGCTAGTAATATAGGATTAAATGCTGATGGAATTGAATTACTCCCTATTGGAAAAGAAATTATAAATACTAGGCTCATCTTAGAACAAGAATTTACAGCAGATGATTTCACAAAAATTTTATATTGGTCTAAAAATTGTCCTTGGGAGAAATCAAAGACTCAACAAAATATTCAAGAAATAAAAATTACGACAGGTGCATATCCTCAAGAGACATTAAACGAAATTCAAAAATATATCGGTGCTTACCAAAATGAAAATTACAGAGTCAAGCAAGTATTACAATTTGCACTATTATGTGTTTTGGAAGCAATTAGTTACACTCGCAAAGATGGGCAATATTTACGTTGGGATTATCGTTCTAGTCGTCAACAAGGTAATATACCTTTTAACAAAGGAGAAATTCTCAGCTTTAAACAGGCAATTAGTATTAAAATTACGGAAATTTTAGCAGATATTCAAACTGGTAGTCAACAAGGTGAACTTTTTCCCAGTAAAACTAAACAAGGTGGGATTCGTTTGTTTACAGGTTCTAGCTTAGATATAATGCCACAATTGCCAAATTCTTATTATGATGTAATTCTTACTTCTCCTCCTTATTGCAACCGTTATGATTACACTAGAACCTATGCTTTAGAACTCGCTTTGTTAGGATTAGGACAAGAGGAAATAGTCAATTTTAGACAACAAATGTTAAGTTGTACAGTTGAGAATAGACCGAAAGATCTATTAGCAATTAATTCTCAATGGTCAAATGCTATTTTGGCTACAGATAAACAGAAATTACTCCAAGTTATTTTGCAATATTTGGAAGAACAAAAATCCAAAAAACAATTAAATAATAATAGTATTCCGAGAATGGTAAAAGGTTATTTTTATGAAATGGCTTGCATAATTTATGAATGTTATCGAGTCATGAAATCACAAGGTCTGATGTTTATGATTAATGATAATGTGCGTTATGCTGGTGTGAGTATTTCAGTGGATATGATTTTATCGAATATAGCTGAGTATCTGGGATTTGAAGTAGAAAATATTTTAGTTTTACCCAATACTAAAGGCAATAGTAGCCAGCAAATGGGGCTACATGGACGTGATGCACTGAGAAAATGCGTTTATGTTTGGAGAAAAGTTTAATTTCATCAAATTAAGGTAATTAAAATTGGCATATAAAAATCATTTAAATACAGGTCTTGATTTAGTAACAGCTTATGAAAAAACTAGAGCTGGTTTTGTTGCTTTAGCTATTGAAAGAAACCGTCGGGCTACACCATTGATTGATCAAGCAAGAGTATTAAAAACTATTGCTTCTCAAGTTAATAGTCCTGCTGATTTAATTAATCTGGTAGAAATACAACCTGCTTTATTAGCTGCATCTGGAATTTCTGATAAAGCGAGAGGTTATTTACAGCCACAGGATAAAATACAAGCTATCCAAGGATTAATTAAGGAGTTTTTAGAACCAGCAGGTTCAGATTTTATAGAAGAATTAGTTTATAGATTTTTGTTAACAAGAGGAGATACGCTAGGTGGTTCAATGAGAAATGTGGGTGGAGTGTTAGCACAGCGTAAATTCACTCGCGCAATTTTGGCTAATCTTGCACTTGCTAATATTTCTTATTATTGGTTACATTCTACAACTAAAACATGGATTCCGATGACAGAAGAAGATGCAGGAATAGATTTATATGTGAAGGGTTTAAGTTGGTCTATTGGCAACAAAAATAGAACAATAATTTATAATATTACAGTTCCTTTAGTGAAAAGTAATATTGATGTTTGTCTTTTCAACTGTGGTTATCAACAAATTTCTCCAACAATTTATAAAATTCCCAATCTTTATATTACACTGGGAGAATTAAAAGGAGGAATTGATCCTGCTGGTGCTGATGAACACTGGAAAACAGCGAGAACTGCTTTATCTCGAATATGGAAGGCATTTTCTCAAGTTGATTTGTCACCACATACATTTTTCATTGGTGCAGCTATTGAAAAACGTATGGCTGAAGAAATATGGAATAATTTAGAATCTGGTAAATTGAGCAATGCTGCTAATATGACAAATGATACTCAGGTTGACTCGATCTGTCACTGGTTAATCAGTTTATAGGATTTTCCAGAATACAAGCCATTTTATCCGATCTTGTCCTGCTACTTGAGGCAGAGCCTCATCAACTGCATTCCTAGTCAGAGACTAGGAACGAGAGCAAGGTTTAATCAAAATTACCAGCTTTAAAAATTTGTTCAGCAGTCAACTTTAATTCTGGGAAAGTTGATGATATAATCAATTCACTACCTGTAAATTGACTAACTTGGTATTCTCCCTCTATCAGTTGATGAATGGAAATAGTTGGTTGTTTAGGACTACCAATAAACCTTTTACTTCCCAGTGCTAAATAATCCACAATCCAATATTCAGGAATACCTAATTTTTCATAATCTCCCAGTTTTTTATAATAATCATCTTGCCAATTTGTACTCACAACTTCAATAACTAAAGGAATAGAATCAGGGTCAGAAATTACTGCTGATTTTCTCCAGTTTGGGTCATTGGCTAGAATGTTTCTATTGATTACTAACACATCTGGTAAATAACTAGATTCGCTTCCTGGTGGTTTAACAAAAGTAGTTTTTGGGATTCCATAAGGTAGATTCAAGCGTAAATACTCAGCCGTGATTCTCTCAGCTAAAAAGCAAATAATATCTTCATGAAAACCTACCGGTGGATTCATTTCAACTATTACTCCATCATGTAATTCATAGCGTCCCTTATCAGGTAGCCATTCTATAAATTCTGCAAAAGTTACTATTTTTGGTAAGGCTTGAAGCATAATTTAACTATTACAAATTGTGATCATCACTTCTCATCATTTAAATCATACAATTTCCGCAATTGATCTATACTCGTTCCCAGACTCCGGCTGGGAATGCTTACCAGGAGGCTCTGCCTCTAATTCCATATACAAGCTATTTTACCTGATCTTGTCCTGCTCATTGAGGCAGAGCCTCATCAACTACATTCCTAGTCAGAGACTAGGAACGAGAGAATAAATTGTTCAATTTCCCGTATTGCTTTCTGGAGAAGACCTATTACCAGGATTTGAATTGCCAGTTGAGAAAATTAATAGCAAAAAACTACCCACCCCGCTAACGGAATAGGTAATTTTTTTAGCATTTAATAACTAAAAGTCTTAGCTAAATTCTGCTTAGTAACGGTTACGTGAACCGCCACTACCGTAGCCGCCACGACCACCAGCAGAAGGACCTCTGTCTTCTTTGGGTTTCGCCTTGTTCACTTTTAAGTCACGTCCCATCCATTCTGCACCATCAAGAGCTTCAATAGCAGCAGTTTCTTGAGCTTCAGTACCCATTTCTACAAAACCAAAGCCGCGCAAGCGACCTGTCTCACGGTCTGTAGGAAGTTGAACACGTTTCACTTCACCGTACTCTGCGAAAACTTGACTGAGAGCATCTTGTGTAACTTCATAAGAGAGGTTACCCACGTAAATTGACATAGAATATTTCCAAAATCATAAGATTGTAGAGATTTAGATTTCGGAGAGAAGTCTGTATATACCAAAAGGGAAAGCCTGTCAATACTAACAACAAACATTACTGCCGAATTAATTTCCACTTTCTCATCATTACACAAAAAATCTTAATTGTGCAAAGAAGTTTAAAAAATGTTGTAAAAAGTAATATTTACTATTTATGAGCAGCGATTAATTAACTTTCCTCCCCCGCAACTCAAGCTTAAACCTAAGCTTATCGCGGCTTTTCCACATATTGACCAATCTGAAATGTTCACCAGCACTGAGAAAAATGTTTTCTATGGTGCAATATTTAGTACCAGTTATTTTAATTGATTCCTTAAATACTGAATTATTGCCTTGAGTTCGCCAACAAACAGTTTAACACAGAGTTTTAGGATTGGTTGACACTTCCGCGTCTTTCGTCACCTAAATGATAAAAATTTATTGAAACTATTATCAGTAGGTTGGCGTTAAAAATTGTGGTTATAGCACTAAGCAAGAGGCCAGGTTAAAGAGGTTTTCAGCGATTTTACGTTATTTTGTAATTATTCATGATCAAAAAGGTCTAATTGTGTTTGTTTTACTTCCCTTTGTTTTTCGGCAGATTTCAACACTTCTAAACTTAAACGAATATCTAGGCGTTTTTGTGCTTCGATGATTTCCTGTATGGTGACAATCATAATTCTATCTACAGGTTGACTCATATAACGACTTTTGTAAATTCCTGCTTCTTTTGCAGTTTTGATCATCTCCTTAGTTGGTGGTTTAAGAGTAATAAAAATCCCTAATTCTGCTTTTTCTAAAGTAATTGTTCCTTGTAAATCTCGAATATCACCAGATTTGACGTTACCAGATTTCACCTGTAAAATAATCTTTTCTGGTTCGTCTTTGTCTCCTGTAAAATAAGCTATACCATCAATACCTTTATCTGCTCCTTTTTTTTGATTAATGGTAGCACGATTATTAGAATAGGTTAAAACTGACCATTTTTCAAATTCTTTGCGGGTGCGATCATCTTTTTTTAATGCTAAGGCTTCCGCAGATTTCATATCTTTAGGAATACCACTAATATTGATAGTTTCTAGCACTGCTTTACCAAAGGTATCTTCTAATCTTTTGAGAATTAAGCTAATACTTTGATAAGTAATATCAATCCCTATCCATTGACGATTTAGTTTTTGTGAAACTGCTACTGTTGTTCCACAACCACAGTAAGCATCTAATATTATATCACCTTCGTTACTACTAGCTTGGATAATTCTTTCTAATAATGCTTCTGGTTTTTGTGTAGGATATCCTAATCTTTCAGACTTAATAGTTATTCCCGGAAAATTAGTCCAAATATCATCAGGACTAATACCTGGCATTTCATCAATATATTGTTTCAAATAAGGCTTACCAGTTTTTGAGTAATAAATTCTCCCCTCAGCCTCAAATTTTTCCATATTTTCATAGGAAAATGCCCAATATCTGCCAGCAGGAGGTAAATTTCCTTTCCAAGAATAAGAGGTATTTCCTCCTGGTTTTGCTGCTGATAAATCAGAAGTTTTAAATCTTCGACCATCAGAATCAATCTTATTATAAGCAGAATCTAGATAAGAATCTGAATAATCCTGATAAATTGTATTAAATATTGATTTTTTAGCAGTTTTAATATAAAAAAGAATCACATCATGAACTCTACCAAATTGTCTCGCTCCTTGTTTACCATCATTATGTGTTGTAGTTCTTTTCCAAATAATTTCATTTAAAAAATCCCCACCTTGAGAACAAAAAATAGCATCTATAATGATCTTTAAATAATGAGAAGCGGTGGGATCACAATGTAAATAAAAACTACCTGTTGGTTTCAAAACTCTGTGAATTTCTGCAATTCTTAAAGTCATACTTATTAAATAAGCTAAAAGACTACCCTTACCTAAAACCTTTGTTAAACCAGAAATTAAATCTATGCTTTGGGAAGTGAAATGACCTAAATAGTTTTCTTGAATTTCTGCTAAACCTTGATTAGCCTGATCATCCCATGTCCAAGTGTCAATAAAAGCCTGTGCTTGTGCTTTATCTTCTTTACCGACATTATTATATATTTGATTATAATTACGTTTAGAATTAAATGGCGGATCAATATAACAAAGGTCAATAGTTTCATCTTTGATATGTTTTCTTAATACTTCCAAATTATCGCCATAAAATAGTTGATTAACCATGATTAATGCTCCCAGAAAATAATTTATTAAATGCTGCATTGTTGCCATGGTAATGAATATACCACAAAATAAGCAACTTAGTAAACTTACTGTGCATTTAATTTGGTTCTTCAGTACCTAATATGCTAAATTCTGAGAATAGGAAATCTAAATAAGATCAAGAAGAGTATACTGGTTGGAGTTGGGTAAAATCAGTTTGGTGATCTCCATTTTGGCTATACTTTAATTAACAACTGTCTATTTTGAGATAGGACAAATGGGTCAGCATCAGCTAAAATAATCGAAGGACCGACAAAAGAGTTACAATTTATAGTTTTGAGATAGTTGGTTTTGAGATCAGTGGGTGGACGTGAGATCACTAAAATATGTGAAGAAAAGTAAAATCTCTTAAAACTTCTTCATTTTTCCCTGGCTATAGCGATAATTTTTAACAACAAACTACTTAGTTAGTCTTGAGATAGTTGTAAGTTGGCACTGTCTGATGATAGAATCACCACAGCAACAAGTAACAGGGAGTAGACAACTAACAAGTGACAACTGACAAATTTCTGTTAAAAATAGTGATATACATAAACTGGATTAGAGATCAGGACTAAGTATATAATGACCTCAGAGCAAGTAATTAGACGTTCGGATATATTAAACACTCAGGTAATTACCCGCGACAACGGTAAGCGGTTAGGTATCGTGAGTCAAGTCTGGGTTGATGTAGATCAAAGAGAGGTGGTGGCGCTTAGTTTGCGAGACAGCCTTATCTCTATTTCTAGTCTCCCCCGCAATATGTATCTCAACAGCATTAACCAAATTGGTGATGTCATCTTAGTTGATAATGAGGATGTCATCGAAGATGTGGAAATAGAGATTCTCAGTAACCTCATGAACTGGGAAGTGATTACAGAAACAGGTGAAGTTTTAGGCAAGGTACGGGGCTTTAAATTTAATGGCGAAACAGGTAAAATATACACTATAGTCATTGCTGCTTTAGGATTACCCCAAATTCCTGACCAGTTTTTGAGTACCTACGAACTTTCCATAGATGAAGTTGTCAGCACTGGTCCAAGTCGTTTAATTGTGTTTGAAGGTGCTGAAGAAAGAGTCAACCAGTTAACTGTAGGCGTTTTAGAACGGCTAGGTATTGGTAAAGCCCCCTGGGAAAGGGACGCAGAAGAAGAATTTGGTTATACTCCCCCTCGCACAGTTGCACCGAGTAATCAATTACCCAGCGGTGTTCCTCTGGAAGCACCCCGTCCCAAGGTGCGTATTCCTGAACCTGTAGCCCAAGAAGAGGAATGGACAGAAGACTACGTAGAGGAAGAAAGGCCTCAGCGTCAAGTTATGAAAGCCCGTTCCTATGAGTCAATTCGGTATGAAGAGGAAGAGGAAGATAACTGGAGTGACGCGACGGCCTCTGACCGTTATCAAGAAGCACCCAGATATGAGGCCAAACCTGCTAAAAAGACCTACGCTGACGAATATGATGACTATGATGATGATTTAGATGGTGATGCTTGGGATGATGCACCAAAGCCCGTAAATATCCCGAAAAAGGTCAAGGAACGACAGGTGGAATACGAAGAAGAAGGCGGATATTAAGTTTTGTAAACCCCCTGATACTGGTAGTAGAGGGGGTTATTTTTTGTATCTGTTTGTTTCCGTAAAGGTGCATTTTTCTTTGTTGGATTTGGAAAATTGAGGATATCCAAACAGTTAAAACTGTTTCCTGTTCCCTCCCCTCACAGACAACTTTTATGGCTACGCCACGCAGGCTATCAGCAAGCCCTACTTATAGTTACTTATAGTTAAAAATTTAAAATATCTAAAGATGCTTCTATTTCTAATTCTATAATTCTAGCCTGTGTATCTTGATATTCTGCTAATTTTCCGTCTTGCCAATATAAATCTGCTGCTTTATAAAAATCCCCAACTGCTCCCTGTTTATCTCCTATCTCTAATCGGGCATTTCCTCGGTTATAATAAGCATTAATATAATGATAATTCATTTTAATTACTTGAGTATAATCGCTAATTGCTGCTGCATATTTTCCTAAATCAAAGTAAGCATTGCCTCGATAATAATAAGCATCAATATCATCACCATTAAGAATTGCTTGGGTATAATCGTCAATTGCTCCTTGATAATCTCCTAATTTAGCCCGATTATGTCCCCGGTTTTTATAACTAATACCATGATCAGAATCAAGAGGAATCACTTGCTTTAATTGATTTTTATCATCTAATAAATAACGAGCAATTTGTCTATCTTTTTGTGTGGTAGCATAATCAGGATTCAGCTTAATTGCTTGATTATAATCTTCAATTGCTCCTTGAGTATCACCAATATGAGAACGAACATCACCGCGATTTTTATAATTAATTGCAATATGGGGATTAATTCTAATTGCTTGGCTGTAATCTTCTATAGCTACTTGATAATTACCTATTTGATAATGTGCTAAACCTCTTTTGCTATAAGCTTGCTCATGATTAATATTAATATTTATTGCCTGACTATAATTAGTAATTCCTGTGTGATAATCTCCTAATTGACAATTAACTAAACCGAGTTTGTAATAAATTTCAGCATGATTATAATTAATTTTTAAAGCTTGATGATAACTATTAATTGCGGCTGCATAATCTCCATTTTGTAAATATTCATCACCGAGACTTAAATAAAAATTTGTTAAATCAACAGGTGCAGATGGAGATTTAATTAACTGAGTTTGAGATAAATTAGATTTATGAGAATTTGCGGAAACTTGAAATTGTTCTAAATAGGAAAATAAACCACCGCCATATAATAATTGATTAATCCCAAAGGAAATTTTTCCAGTTTTCAATTTAATCATTTGCGTGGGGAGAAATCCAGCTAATAAAAGGTGATATGCTGTTTGGGCTTCATTAACTTCTTCTTGAATCAAAATACAGACAATTACTGCATTTTTTTCCACTTCCTCCGCACTCACTGACCATCTAACTCTATCAATACTACCGTGACGAGATTTGACTTCAACCCCAATTAAAGAGTTAGTGGTGAGGGTAAAATCGCTTTTCCCATCACCACCAAAGCGTTTTTCATAATCTATTTCAGTAATAAAATCGGCTAATCTTTCTTTAACAACTTCTTCTCCTAATTTACCTTTAAGGTTATTAATAAAAACATCACGGACTGGGGAAGTGCGTTTATATTTTTCCGTCATTAACCAACAAAATTCCCGTAATGTCTTTAATCTATCACCGGAAATAATAGTTAATTCACTATGCTGACCTTCAACTTCGCAATGAAGTAGACAACCAGATTTTAACCTGTTGAGAAAGTCAGACTGTAGCGATCGCAATAGGGTAATCCAGTCCATTTTTCATTAACTTATATCATATCTGTGGGGGCTGATAATTGTTCGGATTTTCGTCCCTCTTACCCCCTGACAAATAATTATTGGGGATTTTTTCTTTCTTCCTTGATTTGGCGTAATTTTTCGATTAGTTTTTTATGAGACTCAGTCCGACCAACAAAGGAATTATCGTTCTGTGTCGCTGAAGGTACAGGATTAATAGTATTTACGGTTGCAGTCTCCAGGGTATTCTTAGTATCCGGGG
>NZ_KE384651.1:109403-112433 GCF_000426905.1 Dolichospermum circinale AWQC131C | reverse complement strand
AGTTACAGAAGGTTGTGTTTGAATTGTAGATACTTTTTCAGGATTGGGAGTTACAGAAGGTTGAATCTGAGAACTTACTCCAGAAGCATTGAGATTATTTTGGAACTTGAATTGGAAAGGATAAGAGCTAATTAGTTGCTGATCTGCTTGAGGCGGATTATTCTTGAAATATGCTCTCACCTTAGATTGTAACTGAGGCGATATACTTGCTTCTTGGAATTTAATATCTAAAACCTTGCCATCTGAACCTACTAATACTGCTCCCAACACTGTACCTTCCATCTCGGCTGTTTCAGTAGGGATGGTTTCACGAATTACCCCTTTTTCTTGGACATTCGGATATTCCTGTTGAATGTTTTGTCTGAGAGTGCGATAGGATTGGAGTCTAGCCACCAATTGTTCAGTTTCCTTACCTTTAAATTCAGACTCGTTTGTGAGTATTTCTGCTGATTTATCGGTAGAATTGTCTACCAAGGATATTTTTTCCTGTTCTTGAGGAATTTTCACCACATTATCTTCTGTTTTCACTGCTTGTGTTGGTGAAATTCCTGTTGCCGTTCTACTGCCAATGTCATACTGTTCAGGAGATGGATTATTAAGTGGTTCTCCAGATATTTCATTATTCTGCTTGAGATCTGGTAGCCTATTAATTGCTAGGGGTTCGGTTTCCGGGATTCTCTCGCTGAGATTATTGATATCAGGAGACGCTGAGGGAGTATATCTGGCTTCTAATCTAGATATTTCTCTCTGTGAATTGCTGCGAATCAGTCCCAAGATAGATTGTCTGCTAGGTAGGGAAGAGGTGTTATAGCCGGTTGGTGAGCTAGGAATAACTGATAATGGTGGATTAGATAATTCTGGCTGTAAAGGGGGATAGATAGTCGTTAAGTTCCCCAAATTACTTCCCGGTAGTTGTTGCTGTAGTGGTAGTGGGGGTTGCTGTAATGGCAGCTGGGATATTGTAGCAGGTTGCGGTAATCGCTTTTGATCAGCGGCGCTCAATTCCATGAGGGGAACTGCTTTTGATGGGTCAATCTTAGCAGATTCACTAGAGTTAACTGGCATTAATGGCACAATTAAGGCAATAGCACCGTGGATACCAAGGGAAGCTATGGCTGCTATTCCCGTTGGTTGGCTCAACATTTCCGGTATGTTTTTGAAGATGGATACGTAAGACATAATGTTATCGTTTATTTAGATTGGTTAAGGTTGAATAGAAGTTTTATCAACCAAGAATTTAGGACTCATCTTCATGATCAAGTGTAAAGTATCAATAGTGAAGTTAACGGACATAATTAATGCGCCTGATTCCGAAATTGATTAATTCCCGAATTTGTATGTTATGAATTATTGTTTGTATTTTAGACTATTTTGTCATTTTCTGCATCTATCCTAATTCTTACATAATAACTTCCTCTGCGGTTAATTTCAACAGGAAAAATTATGATATTTTAAGTTTCTATTTTCCCGGTTCCCTTTTTCCTAAAGATCAGGAATCTCGACTCTCTTCAGTAGTATTAGTGTTAATATTTACTTTTTTGCAATTACTAAATCATGTTTGCCGTCAGCGTTAGGACTATGATCTGTGATCTGAATATTGACATAATTATATATAATTAGATGATGACTATGTTGATAAGTAATTTTCATTTAACTAATATGCCCAGGCTGCAAAATAAATACAAGTACCAAGAAGGAGAGTTAGGTTAATGACATTCACTTATGGAATAGAGGGATGCCTCCGCGTTGGTCAACTAGCTCCCGATTTTACAGCAACAGCCGTAGTAGATCAAGAGTTTAAGTCAATTAAATTATCTGATTATCGCGGTAGATATGTTGTTCTGTTTTTCTACCCTCTCGATTTTACCTTTGTTTGTCCTACTGAAGTTGCTGCTTTTAGCGATCGCTATGCAGAATTTAGCAACCTAAATACGGAAGTTTTCGGTATTTCCGTTGATAGTGAATTTTCTCACCTCGCTTGGATGCAAACAGACCGTAAATCTGGTGGTGTTGGTGACTTAAATTATCCCCTGGTTTCTGACATTAAAAAAGAAATTAGCGCCGCTTACAACGTTCTCGACCCCTCCTCCGGTGTTGCTTTACGTGGTTTGTTCATCATTGACAAAGATGGTATACTTCAACACGCTACCATCAACAACATGGCTTTTGGTCGCAGTATAGACGAAACTTTGAGAATATTGCAAGCAATTCAGCACGTACAATCTCACCCAGATGAAGTTTGTCCTATTGATTGGCAACCAGGAGATAAAACGATGAATCCTGATCCCGTCAAGTCTAAAATCTACTTCTCTACTACTTAAATAACCGGTTAAATAACTGGGGATTAGGAATTAGTGCTAACAAATTACTTACAAATTACTCTTTATGCTGACCGCAACTGATTTCACAGGCTTATTTAATGAGAGATTTTTCCATAACTTTTTACCAATACCAGCCCTAGATAATTTTAGATTGGGTGTAGGAACACCAGATTTTAAATTATCGGATATTACTAACAACACTGTCATCAAACTCTCTGATTTCCGAGGTAAACAACCTGTAATACTGGCATTTACCAGGATTTTCACAGAAAAGCAATATTGCCCCTTTTGTTATCCCCATATTCAAGCTTTAAATGCAAATTATGAACAGTTCAAAAATCGGGGAATTGAAATTCTATTAATTACTAGCACTGACAAAAAGCAAAGTCAAATCATCGTCAAAGATTTGGGTTTAAAAATGCCATTATTGAGTGATCCTAGTTGCCACACATTTCGTACTTATAAGACTGGACAAGCATTAGGAGCGCCTTTACCAGCGCAGTTTGTGTTAGATAAAGATGGAAAACTGCTCTACAGGCATTTATTTTCTTTCTTAAATCATAATGCCAGTGTAGAGACACTTTTAGAAAAATATAGTGGTAAACAATAGTTTGGATTTAAAACTGGCTATCTGTTAATTAGCCTTAAATTGACATCAACAGGTTCTAACTTACCTGTAGCCCGATTATATTGATAACCTTTAGAGGTG
>NZ_KE384651.1:109124-109341 GCF_000426905.1 Dolichospermum circinale AWQC131C | reverse complement strand
ATTAATTACCTCCCAACTTTTAATTAGCTCTAAATTGGGATCAACAGGTTCTAACTTACCTGTAGCCCGATTATATTGATAACTTTTAGACGTTAAACTAGGATGGGGAAGCACACAATATTTTTTGTTATCAATTGTAATTGATACTACCTCTAAATTGGGATTAACAGGTTCTAACTTACCTGTAGCCCGATTATATTGATAACTTTTAGACGTT
>NZ_KE384651.1:103024-108919 GCF_000426905.1 Dolichospermum circinale AWQC131C | reverse complement strand
ATTAATTACCTCCCAACTTTTAATTAGCTCTAAATTGGGATCAACAGGTTCTAACTTACCTGTGGCCCGATTATATTGATAACTTTTAGACATTAAACTGGGATGGGGAAGTATACAATATTTTTTGTTATCAATTGTAATTGATACTACCATACCTCCAGAGTTGCAGGAGACATTAATTACCTCCCAACTTTTAATTAGTTCTACATTTGGGTCACTAGAAGAATTAGAACCTGGTTTTGGCTGTGGTTCAGCTGGGGAATTAAAACTTGTTTTTGGCTGTAGTTCTACTGGAGAATTAAAACTTGTTTTTGGCTGTGGTTCTACTGGGGAATTAGAACCTGGTTTTGGCTGTGGTTCAGTTGGGGAATTAGAACCTGGTTTTGGCTGTGATTCTGGTAGAGAACCAGGATTTTTAATATAACGTCTTGTAAATATTTCCGAGGCCTTTTGGTAATCCGAAAGTGCGTTTTTAAAATCACCAGTTAAAGTGTAAGCTATAGCGCGGTTAATATAGGCATTAAAATCATCGGGATCAATAATAATACCTAGAGTTGCCACCTTTATAGCTGCTGGATAGTCTTTTAAGTTATTAAGCACATCTGCTTGAATAGTGTACCCATAACTATTGCGAGGATCAAGACGAATAGCTTGTTTAGAAGATTCCAAAGCGGCTTGATATTTTCCCATTTTAATATAAGCCATACCTTGATGGGCATAGGCATTGGCATAGTTAGGATTAAGACGAATTGAGCGGTTAAAATCCTCAAGGGCTGCTTGATCATTTTGTAAGAATAGCTGACTCCAACCCCGGTTGAGGTAGGCATCCAAGTAGTTAGGATCAAGAACAATAGCTTGGTTAAAATCCGTCAGGGCTTCTTGATGTTTGCTTACCCAGGTGTATGAATATCCTCTTTTGAAGTATGCTTCTATATATTTAGGGTCAAGCTTAATTGCTTGAGTAAAATCTTCCGCAGCTTCCCGATAATTATATTGGTCTAGTTTAGTAATACCCCTAGCGTAAAAGTCCTTTGCTGTCTGAGGATTACTTAAATTATTAGCAGGTTTATCAGTAGGACTATCATCCTTGTTCATGGGGGTGTTTTTAACAATTGGCTCATTTGTAGCTAAAAAAGTATTAATAGGAATCCCCGCATTAAATCCCGTTTTTTGTGTCACCACTGCTCCGGTTTCTGTTTTATTCTTAGCTGAAGTATCAGCTAACCCGTGAATAGCCACAACCCTACCAGCAATATCAAACACCGGACCTCCACTATTACCAGTTATAGTTCTGGCATCATAAATCAAACCATAGCCATTCATAGCATTACTAGCGCGAGAAACAACCATTCCCGTAGTAAAAGCAAAATCTCTGGCAGACCCAACTTTACCAAACACCGCTGGAAAACCGCCCACAAAGACATCAGATCCCTCTATCATTTGGTCAGAGTTTCCTAAGGTAGCAATGGGATAATCTTCTGTGGCCACAAAAGTAGCTAAAGCTAAATCCGCGTCGTTTTTAGTTTTCTGTAACACCGTAACATCTTTAACAGGATAATCTTTGCCCGTGTTTGTGCGCACAGAATAAGTAGTGTCTGTAGCGCAAGTAATTTTTCCTGCCCGTCCTAAATCATCACATACTACATGATTAGCTGTGAGAACAGTATAAACATTACCTTGTTTAGCAATAATTACACCTGAACCTCCAGGAGTAAGATCACCCTCTGCATTGATTTGGACTGAAGTGTTTTTAGCAATTTGAGCAATCTTTTGGGTACTAACAGTATCAGCAGCAGATGTTGGTAAAAAAATGACAATATTGGCGATTACTGCCGTAGTTAATATGGTATAGTTGACCCTGGTAAAATATAAACTCATATTCTGATTTTTCCTGTAAATCCTGTTAATTATGTTTGATCTTGGTTAACCATTTCTTGTTCTTTGAGAAAATCAAGAACATTGTTAATAGGAATAGCCCAACTAAGAGATTCCATTTGCAAATAATCTTCTTTTTTTGGTATAGTACCATCAGTAAAGGTAAAAGCATCAATACCTTGAAAAGGATATTTTAATAGCCCATTAATACCAATTAGTTCCCCCTGCTGATTTAAGGTAGGTCCTCCACTCATACCTTGAAAAACATCATTAGTGCTACCTAATTGATAACCACCGGGGAGAGTTTTGGCCAGTTGCATTTTAATAGTTCCAGTTTTGAGTTGAAAGGCTTTAACTCCCCAATTGCGGGTTTCTTCCATTTTAGTGAGCTTCTTGCCCTTGAAGACAAAATGCCAAGCGGGAAAACCAGAAGCGTATACTGTTTCTCCCTCAGAAATAACTTTTGACTTTGGCAATGTTACCACTTGATAATCCTCTGGACTAGTAAATTTCACTAGGGCTAAGTCCAAGTTTTTCCCATTAACACAATTGACCTGCTCTGCTGAATAAATGTTACCATCAGTAGTCAAAATTTCATAACCATCTTCAGGACTATCAGCAACTACATGATTATTTGTTAATACTGTATAAGTTTGCCCTTCATGTTTAATCACTACCCCTGAACCAGAACCAAATTTAGTTAAAATTCTGACAGTCACCTGATTGGCAATTTCGGCAGCCGTAGTATCAAAATTTTCAGGAAAAGTAGTACCCAAAACTACTTGGTGAGAATGGGCATATAACTGAATCACAGAAACAGTTGTAATAAACAGTAAAAACAATCTGCGAGTTATGGGAGAAAACATGATTTTTAGACAAAAAATAGGGGTTAAATCATGCCTACAAATTATAATGAATTATATATTCGTAATTAGGGAAGAGATCAAAACTTCATCTCTTCCTTAATTACTAATTACAAATGACTTTTTTTCCTGGATTAACTCAGATAACCAAGGACTTGAGTTAATAACTACAAGCCTCTGGAATTATCTCTAAAGGCAGGTTGTTTTGCAGGTTGGCTAGTAGACAGACTACGCTTACTTGTTAGCACATCTTCCAATTTGATCTGCACACGACCTTCTGTTTCCCGAACTACACCAGCGCTACTACCTTCACGACTAATTTGCATAATTTGAGCAAGAACTTGGTCGGCTTTCTTCGCGTTTTCTGGTTTGAGGGTAAACAGAGTATTACGTCCATTACAACCAGTGTCAGTGGCAGAAACTACACAAATGACAGTGTTTTTGTTGACTCGACCAGTCATCAACACAACATCTTTGAGGCTGCCACCACTGTCAGCCACAGCCTGACCTAATTTCTTAGTGACAATTTGGCAACGCTGTTGAGGAGTGAATTTCTCACCAAAGTATTTTGAAGCTTGAGGAGTCCAGATAATCACGGGAATAGGCTGTCCACCAGGGCGCTGACCAACGGTAGCTACATTACCCTGACCTTGGGATACACAGCTAAATTTAGTTCCTGTATAGGCTTCCTCCGATGGGTTTATATTTGAATTATTATTACTACTATCCACTTTATTATCTACAGGTGGTAAAGCTTGAACTGTAGAACCCAAACCAACAATGCTAGACAGGGCTAAAGTAGCAACTACAATGGCTGTTTTCAATTGATATTTCATAAGACCTCTAAATGTTAAAAAGAAAAAGAAATGAGACTCTTAGAGTTTCCGGTTGAGAATGTGAAAAAATACTTTGAAGTTTGTCTTGATTGCACAACACCTCTGGTAAACTTTACATTCTCTTACTAATTATAAACCACGAGTAGCAGGTTTGATGCGAGCGGCAGGTTTACCTTTTAGTAAATCGCTCAATTTCACCTGGACACGACCTCTGGTTTCCCGAATTACCCCAGCACTAGAACCTTGACGACTGATTTGAGCTATTTGGGCAAGAACTTGGTTTGGTCTCTTGGCGTTTTTTGGGTTTAAAGTAAACAGAGTATTACCACCATTACAACCAGTATCGTCCTTAGAAAGTACGCAAATGACGGTTTTATCTCCTACTTTACCGCTGGTCAACACAACATCTTGGAGGCTACCACCACTATTAGTCACAGCCTGATTAAATCTTTCTGTCACGATTTGGCAACGGCTTTGAGGAGTAATCTTTTGACCAAAATACTTAGAACTATCTGAAGTCCAGATAATTACGGGAATTGGTTCTCCACCAGGTCGCTGACCAACGGTGGCCACGTTACCATTTTCATCAGGTACACAGGTGAATTGAGTCCCTGCATAGGCTTCCTCGGATAGATCTACATCTGAATCAGCACTATCATCTATAGTATTATCTACTTTTGGGAAAGCCTGAACTGTAGACCCAAAAGCGAAAATACTGGATAAGGCTAAAGTTGCCACTATCATCGCTGTTTTCAGTTGATATTTCATAACACCTCGTAAATATTAAGAATGAAAGACTTGATCACTAATTACTAGTTAGCCATTACCTATTATCTCGACTAAATAGCAACTTGAGTTACTAAGACTTTGCTTTTCTGTAACTCCTAAATGTGATTGTGATCTAAAAATACAGAAACCTATAAACCCCCCCTTGAACGAGAGGAAGTAGGTCTAGGTGAATCTGCTAAAGCTTTGAGGTTACCAGTGGCTTGATTATACTGGTAACGTTTAGCTGTCAAGTCTGGATGGGGCGTAATGCAGTATTGTCTGCGACTCATGATGATGGTAACTACTTCACTACCAGAGTTACAGGTTACAGGTGTTAGTTCCCATTTTTTTAACAGTGCTATGTTAGGATCACCGGATGATAAATCAGCAGTTTGTGAAGGATATGGTGTTTCTGTCGTTGTGACATCAAACATGGTATTGTTTTTCGTGGCATTGTGAAAGTTATAACGACCATTATTGGCAATGACATTGCCACCTGGCTTATTACTAGTCCCCAAATCAGGTAAAGCATTATGAATGAGAACAACACCGTCTCGCTGATTGTTCTGAATTGTATTTTTACGCACTAAAGGTTTAGCAGATTCGGAAATCACTATACCATCTTTGTTTTGAACGATTTGATTTTCCGTTAGCGAGGGGCTGGAAGTATCACCAATGACTAAACCAAAGCCGTTATTCTGAAATAAATTATTACGAATTTCTCCCCGGCTTTTTTTCGTTATGGAAATACCATTAGCACTATTTTGCACAAATCGGTTATTTTCAATGCGAGGATTCCCTTCGCCGGTCACAAAAACTCCGTCCCGATCATTGTTAATAAAGGTACTATTTTTGATAGTTGGGTTAGTTGATTCTACCCATACACCTGTACCCCTTTCATTGGTATTAGTGACGGTTACACCTGCGATAGTGGTATCTTTATCTGCCAAAATAGTAATATTCTGTCTCGCAAAACTGCGAGTGATATGATTACCACCACCAGAAATAACTACTCTCTCACCCCTGTTGGATTCATCACCCCGTAATGTTACCCCTGGTGTGAGTACTATCGGAAATGATTCCTCGCTATAATTACCAGGAGCTAACTGAATAACTGTACCCGGTTTGGCCTGGCTCAGAGCATCAGTAATAGTCTTATACGGCTTTGCTGATGTTCTAGCTTGATCAAGATTTAAACCATTAACAGGGTCAACATAAATTATCGGTGAAACCGATGGCAATTGGGCCTGTGCTGCAAATGTGACACCAAGTAAACTAGATACAGCCAATGTTGTCACTAAAAAGGAGCTTCCTAATCCAAACTTATTTCTCATTAATTACTCCCTGACTTGAGCGATACATCTTTAATTTATTACATTATACACTATAAATATTATCAGTTTATAAAATTTAACATATAAATTTTTACCCTCTTTTCCCCTCTTTTCGCTCGTTCCCCGACAGAGGGGGGGAATGTCACCGGAAGCTTGTACTGTGTTTACTGTATTTGAGGCAGAGCCTCAAACTACCAGGTCTGGGAACGAGTTCACGAG
>NZ_KE384651.1:99076-102995 GCF_000426905.1 Dolichospermum circinale AWQC131C | reverse complement strand
GCCCGCACCACAAGAGTTTCATGATTCAACTTTGTACTTCATCAGATCGGAAACCGCTGTAAATAGGAAGACACAAAAGATTGCGGGGAAAAGAAGTAATTATCAGGGCTAAAGCCCTGACTACAAACAATAAAATTATATTTTTTTGTGCCACTTGCATAAGTCATACTTGAGTCAAGAAGCGGTCAGATTTACTGTGGTAGAGATGTTCTATGGAACTTATCTACATAGTCCAGACACTTTCAGGACGAAGTAGGAAGAAAAACTTGGTTGTTGTTAGCATTTTTTAGCTTGTTTAGATTTTTATAGCAAGCTCGGTAACTTACTTCAATTCAGCAACTCCCAACTGTTGTTAGGAGTTGCTTTCGCGTAATTACAGGTTATTTAATCACAGTTCTCAATTGTTTGAGTATGCTGCCAATAGCCCGGAAACCACTATTCTTAGAGAGATTTTTAACGACTTCCGATTTACCTTGCAGGACAATCGCGTTATAGGCAACAATAGCGTCATTTAGCTTATTGATATTGACGCTTATACCAGCGCTGCCTTGAGCAATGATAACTGGTTTAAAGGCTTTTGTGCTTGCTACTAGCTGTCCTGATGTTGCTTGAGCTACAGGCTGATTTGGTAAGGAAGCACTAGTAGAACTAAACAAACCATTGAGGGATGTGACTAGTGGTGTTGCTAGTTGTAGGGGAACATTCGCAGTAGTTAAACTGGTTGTTAAGGTAACCGCAGCCTGTTGTGACCCAGCGCCACCTGTCAATACCGTACCAATATCAGCAGCAGTAGCACCACCTGTTGTATCACCACCTGTTGTACCACCACCTGTTGTTGCACTGTTAAGATTCTGAGAAATAGCGGCAGCCGACTGATTCACAGCAGTTTGAGATGTTGGAGGAATGGAGATCACAAGAGGTGTTGTTCCACCTCCTGTCACATTGACGCTAGGTGACGTTGGTTCTACGGACGCTGCTGTAAGTGCAGTTCCACCTGACGTGGAAACACCAGATGTAACAGCGGCTGAAACACCAGGTATTATAGCTCCTCCTGTTGTTCCTCCTGTTGTTGTTCCTCCTGTTGTTGTTCCTCCTGGCAGTGCTGCTGGCGGCACGGAAAAAATGGTAGTTGTTGTACCGCCGGTTTGAGCACCACTGGCAGTACCGGCTGTACCTTTACTTGGACCGACAACTTGGGCTAGACTTGGTAATTGCCAAGCAAGGGACATGAGGGGGGTGAGACTGAAGGCAAAAATGAGATTTCTGATTTTCAACATGATGATCCTTTAAATTCTAAATCTCTAAATTCTAAGTGTTTATTTAGGCAAGAAATTGAAACCATAACCCAGACTCAGGGAAAACACTGTGCCGCCTGGGCTGTTGTCCGTGAGGTCTGATCCTGTAGCTGTAATTGTTAAGGGTAGAGTAGGTATGGGAACAAAGGAAGCGCCGACGTTGAAACCAACTCCACTCCAACCTAGACCCACACCGACTTGGGGATGAATTTGCACACCAACTCCACCAAATACACCGGTGCTGGCATCACCTTGGCGGAAGTCCCCACCCCCAGCCCCGGCGGAGAAGGAAATGGGCATTTTGTTCCCAGGGTTGTTAGGTCTTAAAAGGGAGTAACTTGTCACCACACCATAGGCACTGGAAGGTCTAATACCTTCATTACCGTACTGAGCAAAGGTTTTCCAACCACCAGCTACACCAATTTGATTAGTTCCTTTGGCATAAACAATGCGGTGAGCTTTAAAGTCAAAAGTACCATTAGAACCAAAGTCTTTGATACTACCGTTGTTGAACCCAAATTCTAGACCAATTAGTTTCTGGGAATTTCCTAAACCAAAACCGGCGCTAATACTCCCATCCAACTCCGTATCTCTGGTGCCGAAGAAGGCTGCTGATGTCCCTAGAAATGCGTCACCCATATTAGCCCCGAAGGCACTGGGGGCAGCAAAACTGAGTCCGGGTGGGTAGGTGGGCTTAGTTGGTGGTGCTACTTTGATCTTAATCAGGGGTTCAATTAGTAAATCCTGGCGGATTTTATTAACATCATCCGGATTACCGTCTCCTGTTTGTGCAATTAGCTGTGGTTGTTTTTGCTCAGGAACAGATGCAACTTTTGGTTCTAATTCTGCGGCTGTGACTACCTGTTTGGTATCATTTACAGAAGTGGCTTTTGCAGTTTTATCTATGCTTGATTCACTGTTCTGGTTTTCAGTTACTATGTCATCTGCGGCAGATGCAGAATTAATTGACACGGCTGTGGTCAGGAATAAGCTGGGTAGGGTGAGAGACAAACCCAAGTAGATAAACTGTGTCCAATTATTTTCTGGTATAACAGAATGCTTTTTGCTATTCAAAATATCACTCCTCACAAGATGTTTGTTATGCGGTGGCCAAAATCTGGCGTTGCTGATTTGATGTATAAAAATGATTTTTGATGATCTTCAAACATTTGTATAGACGTGACCTAAGTAGGTATACTTGGCTCTACAGATGAATTTATACCTGGTTTCCGCAACGCCGAAAATCTATCTACAGTTAATAGTTTTCTAGGCAAATGTCCTGATGCTATTTTTCTCAGTTTGACTACGAATAGGTAAACTGGAACAACGATACAAAAAACCTAACAATTGATGTTAGCACCCAAACGAATGCAATCACCAATTGCCCACCATTATACCATAAACCTGACTTTAAAAGCAAGGCAGATTATGAGAAAGTAAGTATATATTTTTGAATAAGAGTGTAGTCAGAAATAAAATGCCCTGTTATGCTGTGGTAAGATCCCATAAGCTAGGAAGTGAAGCATTTTCCAGAGTTTTCACGACTCTGAATTATTAACAGGGAAGTCAAAATCATAATTTTGGCTCGTTTTTATGGAGAATATTGTAAACAATCTTTACAATTTAACTTGTGCCAAATGGCTGCGGGGGTTATAGGTACGGATAGCCCTGATTTTCTCATAGTATTCCCTTTCTTGGGGATTGAGGTCTTTTGGGGGAGCGATCGCTACTTTTACCAATTGATCACCGCGTCCACCCTTAGTTAGCGGCCAACCTTTACCACGTAGACGTAGAGATTGACCAGAACGGACTCCTGCTGGTAATTTGACATTAACATGACCGTCGGGGGTGGGAACATCAATAGCTGCTCCTAATGTAGCTTCATCCGGGGTAATCAAGACTTCGCAGACGAGATGATCACCTTCGATTTGGAAAAAGGAATGGGGTTGTAATTCCACTTTCAAGTATAAATCTCCCCGTTGTTGGGTCTGATGGTTAATTTGGCCTTTTCCCTTCACCCGTAAGCGAGTACCAGCTTTAGCACCAGCAGGGATACGCACATCAATAGTTTCGCTACCTAAACTAAATCGTTTTTCGACACCGGAAAATGCTTCACCTAAAGTTAAAGTAATTACTGCTTCTGTGTCTTGTGTTCTAGCAGCGTCTTGAA
Source organism: Dolichospermum circinale AWQC131C (assembly GCF_000426905.1). NCBI lineage: Bacteria > Bacillati > Cyanobacteriota > Cyanophyceae > Nostocales > Aphanizomenonaceae > Dolichospermum > Dolichospermum circinale. Next base: position 99,530 of record NZ_KE384651.1, on the reverse strand, counting down.
AAGAAAAATCGTTAAAACCCCCATATCTACCACCTGTTCTCCCAGTGGAGGTAGAATCTGTGGCGGTTTGTCGTCCACTGCGAGGACCAGCGCCACCAAATAATTCATTTAAGAAGTCATTAAAACTGCCGTATTGTCCGAAGTCAAAGCCGCCCATATCAGCACCAGGACCACCGGAGGAGAAACCTTGACCGGCTTGTTTCCAATATTGACCAAATTGGTCGTATTTTTTGCGTTTATCTGGGTCTGATAAGACTTCGTAGGCTTCATTTACTTCTTTAAATTTTGCTTCGGCCTGTTTGTTGTTGGGGTTAACATCAGGATGATATTTACGGGCTAGTTTGCGAAAAGCTTGTTTAATTTCTTCCGATGTGGCGGTTTTAGTAATTCCTAAAATTGCATAATAGTCTTTAAAGTCGGTTGCAGCCATTTACTAGCCTCCTGTGGAAATTTA
>NZ_KE384651.1:96139-99066 GCF_000426905.1 Dolichospermum circinale AWQC131C | reverse complement strand
AAAAATTGTCGTTATGACAAGGGAACAGGGAACAGGGAACAGGTTTTGGGCAACTTTACTTTTTGTTGCTTATGTCGGTTTTTTCCGTTCACCTATTTAGGTTATGTTTTTTCTAAAATATGATATGTACTTTTTTCTTGGTCTAATACCGAAAAGAGTCTAAATACTAAATTAACAAAAAGTTCCTCAAGTTAAGTGTGGTTTTTGCCGAATGTACCAGGGAAATTCCCGTACTCTTGCCATTGTGAATGATAAATCAACTCATCTATTCCTTCTTCTAAGCTGGGGGGAGCATCCCGGATTTGGCGGTGCATTCGGAAAATGATGTCTTCGGGAACTTGACGAATTCGTCTTTGATTTCGGGCTAAACATAGCCAGATTGGCGTTCTGAGCCAAATTCCGGTAATGTGAGTCGAGCCAAAATCACGGGCTAGGGTAATCACTTCTCGACGGTTTTTCCTTTGGGTGTTGGTAGCATCGAAAATCACTCCTTGATCTAAGTTTATCGCTTGTTGAAATTGTCGTTCTATTTCCTGCCAAATTAGCGGCCAAGCCCCTTGAATTGCTTCAGAACCAAAAAGCTGCCCCCGGATGGCATCTGTGGAAATTAGCTGCATCTGGGAGCATTCTGTTAATAGTTGTTTTGCTAAGGTTGATTTACCGCTACCAGGAAGACCAATCAGTAAAATTAATTTAGTCATTAGTCAGTGGTCAGTGGTCAGGAGTCAGTGGTCAGGAGTCAGTGGTCAGGAGTCAGTGGTCAGTTGTTAGTGGTAAAAAAATCAGGAACAACCGACGACGAACAACTGACTAACTAGATGATTGTTCCATGGGGAATGACAGCATTTTTGAGAACGACGACAATGCCACTACGAATGTAGAAGCCTTGGTTTTCCCGTTCTGCTTCTTGGACGTTGTCTTTGTTGATGATTTTCACATCGTGACCAATGCGGGCATTTTTATCAATGATGGCACGACGAATAATGGTGTCTGTACCAATACCGACGGGAATATCATTTTCTTCTAAGCTACATTGTTTTTCGACAAATGGTTGATAATAGTCAGCGCCCATGATCAGGGTTTCTTCAATTGTAGATCCTGATTCTATCCGCGATCGCACTCCTAAAACTGAATGTTGAATCCGGCAATCTTTCAAGATACAACCTTCACCAATCATAGATTCTGTGATTTGGCAATTCAACAGTTTAGAGGGTGGTAGATAACGAGCGCGGGTATAAATTGGTGCTGCTTCATCGTAAAAGCTAAAGGGAGGGAGGGGTTGCTTAGTTAAAGCTAAATTGGCTTCATAAAAAGATTCAATTGTCCCAATATCTTCCCAATAGTCATCAAATAAGAAGGCCTGAACGTTATGATCCTTAGCTGCGTCGGGAATAATTTCTTTACCAAAATCAGTCCGTTCTAAAGATTCTTTTAGCAACTTAATCAAAACATCTTTTTTAAAGACATAAATCCCCATGGAGGCGATATATGGCTGTAATTGAGCTTGTTCTGGCGTTAATCCTAATATGGTAGTATCAACACGCATTTGCGCTAGGGCTTCCCCTTTAGGTTTTTCACTAAAGTCAATTACTCTTCCGGCTTGATTAATTTTCATTAAGCCAAAATCCGAAGCCCGACGATCATCCATGGGAATTACGGAAAGTGTAATATCCGCATTTGTATCTCTATGACGCTTGATAAATTGACGGTAATCCATACGGTAGAGATGATCACCAGAAAGAATCAGAAATTCCTCTACATCCCAATCCTGTAACATCCAGATATACTGACGCACAGCATCAGCCGTACCTTGAAACCAGTTCGGGTTTTCTGGGGTTTGTTGTGCTGCTAACACTTCTACAAATCCATCGCTAAACCCGCTAAAGTTGTAAGCACGAGCAATGTGACGATTCAGGGAGGCTGAGTTAAATTGAGTGAGGACATAGATTTTGAATATTTCCGAATTGATGCAGTTGCTAACGGGAATATCTATTAAGCGATACTTCCCGGCTACTGGTACTGCTGGTTTGGCGCGAAGCTTGGTTAACGGATAAAGCCGAGTACCCGCACCCCCACCAAGAATAATTGCTAAAACTTTTTTCACAAAATTTCTCCCGACTGCTTTTCAATTCTCATCTACAGTTTAGGACTCTATGTAGCAACTGATAAAGATAAGAGTAAAGAATCTTAGGGATGAATTTTCAAATGGGAGTTAATGGGGAAATATAGAACTTATGTACTATGATAACGGTTCTATAACGGTTCTATTCAGGATGTAAATTACATACAGCAGCTTTCAGCGGTCAACAGTCAGCAGTAAAACCCTTTAGTACAATGTCCTTTTGATTTTAGTTTGTTTCTCAAATCTCAAATCAGGGAAAGAGGAAAAAATTTCAGCCTTGATTTTTTTCTATTGGTAACCAATCATCTAAAATTTGTGCTAGTGAAGCAATGGGGATAAGAGGGAAGATATCAAGGGGAAGTTGAGAACGATCTGATGCTTCTAATCTAGCATCTTGATAACATTCGTCAAATATTTCTAAAATGTAAGGTTTTAAACTTGGACTATCTTTAAGTTCATGTTTTATCTCTCTGCGAAATGTTCTAATTTCCCCTAGCCAATGTCCTTGATTACCTTCTCTTTCACTATCCCAATATTTGAGTTTTAGTAGATGTACAAGCAGCTTAGTTAATAAACTTTCAATTGCTCGTTTCTCACTTCTACCAATAGTTTCTAATTCTTCTAATAAATTCTCTAAATCAACAGCAGAAAATTGTCCTGTGCGAAGTTGGTTAATGGTTGTTCTTATCCACAGGTAATAGTCTTGGTCGTATAAGGTTTGAGTTGTGGTTTGTGTTGATGTAACCATATACTGGCGAAGATTTTGCTATTTATTCCATTTTAGCTTAATTGAGTGATTACTGTT
>NZ_KE384651.1:92486-96129 GCF_000426905.1 Dolichospermum circinale AWQC131C | reverse complement strand
CCGCTCTGATGAGGTACAAAGTTGAATCATGAAACTCTTGTGGTGCGGGCATCTTGCCCGCTAAATATGTACCTCATAAAACTCTTGTAGTGCTGTAACAGCAGCAATCAGAACATTAGTATCTAGAACTAGCTTCATGAAATTATCTCAAAAATTTCCTCATCGGTATAACCTGTTTAATTCTTGTCCATCAAATAAGAACGCAGTGCGCGGAATTGGTGGGTAAAGATGTAATCCTCAATGGCTTTACCAACCAAGCTATCAGGAGATACCTTGAGCTTGAGTAATTTCTAAAAGTGCTGCTTTTAGTTCTGGTTTAATGGTAATAGTGAGGGTATCTTGCATATTTTATCAGCCAGCTACATAATTAATTGTACAGTATCTATAAGGCATTGGCATACCTAAGCTGATACCACCTGCCAGAATGTCGAATATAGTCCATTTTGTGCAAGCAAATCTGGATGAGAACCAGAAGCAACTATACCCCCATTTTCTAATACAAAAATCACATCTGCACGTAAAGCTTGAGTCAAGCGGTGAGTGATGACAATAATTGTGCGTTCCTTGGCAATTTGCTCAATAGTAGTCAATATTTCCGCTTCTGTGACAGGATCTAAAGCTGATGTAGCTTCATCAAGAATCAAAATTGCCGGATTTCTTACCAATGCTCTAGCTAAAGCGATTCTTTGGCGTTGTCCCCCTGATAATTGCCCACCGCGATCGCCTACTGTTGTATTATAACCTTGAGGTAAAGATAAGATAAAATCGTGGATTTCTGCGGCTTTAGCTGCGGTTTCTACTTGTTCATCAGTGGCTTCTAAAAAACCCATACGGATATTTTCCCGCACTGAGCAGTTAAATAATATTACCTCTTGAGATACTAAACCAATTTGCGATCGCAGAGATTTTACAGTTACCTGACTTAAATCCACACCATCAAATAAGATTTTCCCCTCTTGAGGATCATAAAATCGCGTCAACAGATTCACAATTGTACTTTTACCCGCACCACTTGCGCCAACAAAGACGGCAAAATCACCTTGGCGAATTTTTAAAGACAGATTTTCAAGTCCTCTGCCATTTTCACTGTATTTAAACGACACATTATCAAAATAAATTGACTGTTCAAAAGCCTGTAAATCTACTGCTTCTGGCACATCCTGAATTGTAGGAACTTCTTCTAAAATTTCCTGGATACGTTGCATTCCTGCCGCACCATTGACTAAATGAGGTAGTCCCCAGCTAAAATAATTAATAGTAGAATTTAATCCGATTAATAACACCTGATTAGCAACTAATGTTCCCACTGAAATCCAATGCCAATATGTCATAATTGCGCTAATACCCAAAATTATTATCTGCACTAAGATAAAAGTAATTTCAGGAATTCTTTGCACTAAGTAAGATAAAAACTTGGACTTAACATATACCTGCTGCAATTCTCCTAATTGGCCAGTAAAACTGGCTGACATTCTGGTTTCTAGCCCAAATATTTTAATTACAGGTTGAGAAAGAATATTTTCTTCTATGACACTAGCAATATATCCTTCCTTTTCTCTGAGTTCATAACCTACCTCAGTTGCAAAACGGATAATTATAGTGGGTGCAAAACCACAAATAATTAAACCAACAGAACTCAAAATAGCTAATTTCCAATTGAGATAAAATAAATAAATACCTGAAAAAATCATATTACTAATATTTAGAAATATGACAGTCATGCCCTGAATAACACCGTATTCAACCTTTTCCGCATCAGCCAGAAACCGATTAACAAGATTCCCGGCTGAATTTCTGCCGAAAAAATCCATTGACAAGTTTTGAATATGAGCAAACAAATCCTCACGTAGTTTATTAAGAATGAGAATACTCAACCGGGCATCAAAATAATCAACTAGCAAAATAATGATAATTAAGAAAATTGCTCCTATACCAAGAAATAACAAAATAAGAATTAGCAAATCATAATCTTGGGGAATAATTGCCTGATCAATAATGAATTTAAAACTCACACCAATTCCGGCGTTAAATCCTGCCTCAAATATCCGACCAATTACCAAAAATAACGCCACCCATTTGTATGGATAAATATATTTGCTGACTGTTTTTATAAAACCAATAATATTCATTATATTTTCATCAAAAGATTGTATTAAGTAGGTTGGCGTTGAAAATTGTTGTTATAGCAAGGCAAGAGGCAATAGGCAATAGGCAAGAGTAAAGAAGTTTTCAGCGATTTTACATTTATTTACACAGTTTGGTTTTATTGTGTTCACCTACTTACTATGATTTGATAGATATTTAAACTTGCTCATTCACTTTAATACAGACAGCTTTCAGCTACCAGCAGTAAAACAGCCTCGCTGCCAGGTTTTGTGATTATAAGGTTGTACCTCATTTACCTGCAATATGCTGTATCTTTGCCATGCTGCATTAACTATGGCACTAATAATTTCTGTATATGTCACACCTGCCAAACGCCCCATAATTGGTAAATCTGAGTAGATATGATCTAATCCTGGTAAGGGGTTGATTTCCAAAAAATGCAATACTCCATCAGCATCACAACGTAAGTCTACACGAGCAGCATCACGACAATCAAAGGTATGATAAACGTCTAGAGCTAGTTGCTCTGCTTGTATGGCTAATGATTCAGTATTTACTAGTAATTTATAGGCTACCCTCTCTAAATACTCCTTTTTATTCAAAGTTGTATAGGCCTCTGTTTCCGCTTGGTCTGTAAAAATTACTTCCATTACTCCCACTACTTTAGTATTACTGCCATTACCAATAATCCCTACAGTTACTTCTCGACCGGGGAGGAAAGTTTCTACAAGAATAGGTTGTTGAAATTGGCTGTGCAATGCTTGGTAAGTTGTAATTAATTCAGACTGTTCTTTAACTAAAGATTGACCAGTTATGCCTTTAGAACTACCTTCAGCCACGGGTTTGAAAAAAAGTGGTATGGGTAGGTTAATGTTAGCGGCTTCTGTAAGATTATTAACCACGATAAAGGGGGCTGTTGGTAAACTGCGATCGCGCACTATTCTTTTAGCCAATGCTTTATCTAAGGTCAAGGCACAGGTGAGAGGATCAGAAAATGTGTAAGGCTGGTCAAATAACTCACAAACTGCGGGAACTTGCGCTTCACGCGATCGCCCTTTTACTCCTTCAGCGATATTAAATACTAAATCCCAGCGTTTTCCATTTGCTAACCTCCGTGCCAGTTCTCTACCATTACCAATGGGTTCTACTTGATGACCCAAATCACCAAGTGCTTTTTCTAAACCGATGATTGTTTCTTCATCATCAAATTCCATCACTTCAGTAGTGCTGAAACCAGCCTTAATATATTCTATCTTCAAGTCATAACATAGACCAATAAATAACCCCATAAATCTCCGTGATCAACTTTTCATTCTTAACTTTAATATCCAACTCAGATTGGTTAATTGATAGAATATCCAATTATTCAATCTTTACTAAAGTTGGAGATATTTCTTCAACAACATCAAACCATATAGGAGATTGATTCTCAGGAGAACCATTATAGTTAGCAGTAATTTCTTCTCCTACTTCTATATTTCGGTAGACAATTAACTCTATCTCACATTCCACAAATTTCTTGACATAATACAGCACC
>NZ_KE384651.1:85260-92476 GCF_000426905.1 Dolichospermum circinale AWQC131C | reverse complement strand
TACATATTTAGCGGGCAAGATGCCCGCACTACAAGAGTTTCATCATTCAACTTTGTACCTCATGAGAGCAGAAACCGCTGTAACTATTGGGATTGTAAGAATGGTTAATTAGGGATGCTAAACCCAGTGCGATCGCTGCGGCTTTATTTTCCCAATCATAGTAATAGTTACCGACAACTGTTTTATCAATTAATTCTACTTCTTCTGCGGGTATAATAACAACTTGTGCTGTCTGAATTACCTCTCCTTTCAAAAAGCACTTCTGGGCGAAAACACCCCGGACTTTTAGGTTCCTATTGCCCACAATCAGCATTCTCATGGTTCTCCTCTAATTAATTAATTTGTCAAATTCTTTAGCATACTCAACTGTATCTGTATAAGTGAACGTCTTACCTTCCCAATTCTGCAATAATCCTTGACCATTCTCATAAGCGATTAACGTCTCTGGTTGAATTGGTACTTTACCACCACCACCAGGAGCATCAATCACATAAGTAGGTACAGCATAGCCTGTAGTATGACCACGCAATTTAGAGATTAAATCTAGCCCAGTTTGTATGCTTGTCCGTAAATGACCAGTTCCCACTACAGGATCACATTGATAAAGATAATAGGGACGCACACGCAATTTTAGCAGACCGTGAAACAAATTCTTTAAGGCTGTTTCCGAGTCATTCACACCTTTAAGTAGTACAGTTTGACAGCCTAAAGGAACGCCACCATCAGCTAGTAAATCACAGGCTTGGGCTACTTCTGGTGTTAATTCCCGCACATGACAAAAATGTACAGATAGCCATACGCGATGTTTACGCAGTATACTCACTAGTTCTGGCGTAATTCTTTGTGGTAAAAAACAGGGAACACGAGAACCAATTCGCACAAATTCAATATGAGAAATTCCTCGCAACCTTGCCAACAAATTATCTAAAACTTCACTAGCCATCAGCAAAGGATCACCACCAGAAATTAACACATCACGAATTTCTGTGTGTTTTTCCAGGTAATCAATGATTGCATCTAACCGTCGTTTAATGGGATTCATTTCCCCTTGACTAACCAAGCGGGAACGAGTGCAGTAGCGACAATAAGCAGCACAACTATCTAAAGCCAACAGTAAAACCCGATCAGGATAACGGTGGACTAAGCCTGGAACAGGGCTATCATCATCCTCCCCACAAGGATCTACCATATCTGTAGGATTAATGATTATTTCCTCTTTTTTAGGTATTACTTGTATCCGCAATGGACAATTGGCATCTTCAGAATCAAGCAAGGAGGCAAAGTATGGTGTGACAGCAACAGCAAATTTGTCCGGTGCAATCATTAAACCTTCCGTCTCTGCTGAAGTCAATCTTAGTAACTTTTCAAGGTGTTCTAATTTAGTTAACCGATGTCGCATTTGCCACTGCCAATTTTGCCAGTTTTCTTCACTGTAAGTCTCCCCCACAATTTCACAGATTTTTTGACGCTGAATGGTAGTTGGCAAGGACTGGGCTAAAATTGGATTGCTGATCATGATGCAAACAGTTGGAAGGCAAGAAAATAAAATTTAATTGAGAGTATATACCTCTTTGCGTAGATTGACAATTAAATAACTGTTGTGTACACAAGTTGCACAATCAAAATTGTTATAAAGCTTACCACAACTCGATTTATTCCCATTTAATTTTTAAAATTGAGGCAATTAAGATTGAATCAAGCTATTTACCTGCCACCAGAAAGCACTAAAATTGATAGACACCTAGCTGAGTTGTACAAACTTTTGAAATTAGGAGTGCATACGTGCCAACACTTGCTAAATACTTGCTGGTTGGATCAGTTGAAGCTTACAGTGGCAAATCTGCAACGGTTTTAGGTTTGTCTCATCAGCTAAAACTTCATGGGTTGGATATCGCTTATGGTAAGCCTTTGGGTAATTTTGTCAAGACACCAACAGGAACAGTAGTTGAAGAAGATGTCCAGTTTATTACTCATAACCTGAACCTTCCAGACAACCGTATTGCTCCCACCTTATTGTCTTTAGATGAAATTACCGTCCAGAAACGCTTACAGGGAGAAGACACAACCAACTATCAACAGTTACTAGTAGAGAAGTATTCACAAATACCAAAGAACAATTTGGTTTTATTAGAAGGACCTGCAAACTTATCAGAAGGAAATTTATTTGGATTATCCTTACTGGAACTAGCAGAAAAATTAGATGCTCCTGTACTCTTAATTAGCCGTTATCAATCACTAACTTCTATTGAAGGGTTGTTGTCTGCTAAACAGCGATTGGGTAAACGGTTAGTGGGTGTCGTGATTAATGAAGTACCTGAAGAAAAATCAGAGTTAGTACAAACCCTGTTGCGTCCATTCTTGGAAAAACAGGATATTCCTGTACTAGCAACATTACCCAAAAGCGATATCCTTCGCAGTGTGAGTGTAGGCGAATTAGTCAAGCAGTTAAACGCTGAAGTTCTCTGTCGAAGCGATCGCCTAGATTTATTAGTCCAAAGTCTAGCCATTGGGGCAATGAATGTCAACTCTGCTGTGAAATACTTCCGCAAACGTCAGAATATGGCGGTAGTGACTGGGGGAGACCGAGTGGAAATTCAACAAGCAGCCTTAGAAACATCTACTCAATGTCTGATTTTGACTGGACAACTGCCACCTCCTGCATTTATCCTCAACCGGGCAGAAGAGTTAGAAATCCCGATTTTATCCGTGGATTTAGATACTCTCACCACAGTAGAAATCATTGACTGCACCTTTGGTCAGGTTCGCGTCCATGAACCAATTAAAATAGAGTGTATTCGCTCTCTTATGTCTGAGCATTTTGATATTGATCGTTTATTATCCCAATTGGGATTTAATCCCGTAGGGGCAAACCCCCCGTGGTTGACCTCTTCCGGGGATTAGACACATAGAAAAACGTAGGGGCAAACCCCCCGTGGTTGCCCTGGCACAAACCCCCGTGGTTGCCCGTAAATCCCCTCAATTACTCCTCCTCTGGGTTATTGAATGGGATTTTTTCTGGCAACACTTCCCCGTCTGGTTTCACTTCCTCAATGTTCATGGTAGGCTTTTGTGTTGCCTCTGTGGTTAATAATTCCGAATCTGGTTTAACTTCCTCAATGTTCATGGTAGGCTTTTGTGTGGCCTCTGTGGTTAATAATTCCGATGTCACCGAATTTGGAGAACTTACTTTTAGTTCACTGGTAACATCCCTAGTTTCTGCTTCTAACACAAACACCTCAGTCTGAACTATCTCTATCACAGTTTCAGTTGCCGCTGCTATTGATGATTCTGAAACAAATACCTCAATTTGAGTTATTTCTGATAGATTTTGAGTTTCGGCCGTCGCAGGTGCTTCCGTTGTCGGAATTACCTGTTCTTCTTGGGGCTGAATAACCGGTGCTGTTGGCGCTAGTTCTACCGTTTCTAAAACCGGTGATGGAGAAAAAGTCTCCTCTGATAAACCTTGAGTTACAATTGCTGGGGTGACATTTAGCGACTCATCTGGTAATTTTGACGGTTGAGTTGCTTGAGTTGTACCTGTCTGTAAAATCTGTTCAGTAGTTTTAGTTTTGATAACTGGCTGTTGATTCACAGTCTGTGGTAGCTTTCCTTTTGCACCACTAAACACACTACCAATGAATGCGGATAATTGTCGAAATTTCTCTTTCACAGAAAACTTTGACATTTGTTCTTGAAAACTAATTTTAATTAGCTCAGGACTGGGTAAGGGAGTTTGCTGTCCTTCGGGGGACAACTGTCGCCGTAATGAGAGAGTTTGTGACACAAACCATACCAATAGTGCCACACTGGCTATATGACCCAGTAACAGCCCTCCAGTAATCCCAGGTGCAAAAATCCAGAGTACCAAAGCATAGAATAGCCCAACCCCACTCCAGATAAAATCATTCTGGCGATGGATTTCTGGAAAAAAGAAAGCTGATAGGTAAATGGCTAAACTACCAAAGGCGACTACCAACGCTATAAAATAGGCCAGCATTTTTTAAAACTCCTTACTATTTCATGAAAGAAAGGGAACAGGGGACAGGGGACAGGGGACAGGGAACAGGAAACAGGGGACAGGGAACAGGGAAAAGATAATAAAGAAAATAGGGGATAGGATAATAGGATAAGGATATTTAATTTTGATTGCCTCTTGCCTCTTGCCTATCCTTCCGCTATGTATTTTAATTTTGCAAACTTCGTCACTAATTTGTCACTAATTTGTTGACTGAGATACAAAATGAAAATAATTATTCATATTGGTCGTAATTTTGGGAAATTCTTGAGAAACTCTTAATATCTTCTTTAGGAGTGAAGCGAAAATCTCAGACTACCCTTAAAGAGAAAGGATCTGCAAGACAAAGAGCCAAACCCAAACAAAAGATTTGAACACAAACTATGACACTACAAAGCTTTGGTGTGATTGGATTAGCTGTTATGGGCGAAAATATCGCTCTTAACGTTGAAAGAAATGGCTTTCCAATTGCAGTTTACAACCGCTCTCGTGAAAAAACCGATGCCTTTATGGCGTACCGCGCCCAAGGACGTAACGTTAAGGCTGCTTTTAGCCTAGAACAATTTGTCGCCTCATTGGAACGTCCTCGGAAAATTTTGGTGATGGTACAAGCTGGTAAGCCTGTTGATGCGGTAATTCAACAGCTTAAGCCTTTACTACAAGAGGGCGATATCATTATTGACGGTGGTAATTCTTGGTTTGAAGATACAGAAAGACGCACTCAAGAATTAGAACCCACTGGTTTACGTTATATTGGTATGGGTGTGAGTGGTGGTGAAGAAGGTGCTTTAAATGGTCCTTCTCTCATGCCCGGTGGAACAAAAAGCTCCTATGAGTATCTATCCCCGATTTTCAATAAAATCGCGGCTCAAGTTGATGATGGTCCTTGTGTCACTTACATTGGTCCTGGTGGTTCTGGACATTATGTAAAAATGGTTCACAATGGTATTGAGTACGGTGATATGCAGTTAATTGCGGAAGCCTACGATTTACTGAAAAATGTGGCTGGTTTAAATGCAGCACAACTCCATGAGGTATTTTCTCAATGGAATACAACGGACGAACTCAATTCATTTTTGATTGAGATTACAGCGAATATTTTCCCCTATGTTGACCCAGAAACCAAGATTCCCCTCGTTGATTTAATTGTTGACGCTGCGGGTCAAAAGGGTACTGGTCGTTGGACTGTACAAACTGCTTTAGAATTGGGTGTAGCGATTCCAACAATTACAGCAGCAGTAAATTCTCGGATTCTCTCTTCTATTAGAGATGAACGCATTGCTGCTTCTAAGCAAATCACTGGACCTAATGCTAAGTATGGTGGCGACATTGGGGCTTTTGTAAACATGGTCCGGGATGCTCTTTATTGTTCTAAAATCTGTTCCTATGCTCAAGGTATGGCGCTGTTGTCTACAGCTTCTAAAACTTACAATTGGGAATTGAATTTGGGCGAAATGGCTCGAATTTGGAAGGGTGGTTGTATTATTCGGGCTGGTTTCTTGAATAAGATTAAGAAGGCTTTTGACGAAAATCCAGCTTTACCTAACTTGTTGTTAGCGCCTGAATTTAAGCAAACAATTCTGGATAGACAAGCGGCTTGGCGGGAAGTAATTGTGACTGCGGCTAAGTTGGGTATTCCTGTTCCAGCTTTCAGTGCTTCTCTAGATTACTTCGATAGTTACCGCCGCGATCGCTTGCCACAAAACTTAACTCAAGCACAACGAGACTATTTCGGCGCTCATACTTACAAACGGACTGACAAAGAAGGAACTTTCCACACTGAATGGGTTCCCATTGCTGAAGCTAAGAAGTAAGATACTTTTAGTTAAGGTTTCACCTTAATTCTTGCTGTTTATTTCGGCAAAATTGTCTATGGGGCGGGGTTTCTCCGCCCTTAATTGTCAGATTAAGATTAAATGACCTAATTATGTAATAAGCCAAAAAAATTTTTAAGATCGCTCCGTTTCACTACGCTTGCAAGGGTAAAGGCAAGAAGGGAAAAGGGCAAAAGAGCAAGAGTATAAAGGGCTACAGAGTCCACGCAGCACCACACACAACACGAAAACCATTGAAGTAGTCGAAGCCCGCAACATAATAGTTACGATAAGCCGAACGGCAAAATCCAGGATTGAGGTACCAAGAACCGCCGCGCAGCACCTTGTCACTATTAGACTCGTCGCTTATCCACGCGCTACTATCAGTAGGCGCACCTTCATAACTATTATGCCAATCATCTTGACACCATTCCCACACATTGCCGTGCATATCATATAATCCAAATTCATTAGCTATTTTAAAACTTCCTACTTCTGTTGTTTCTCCTCTATCAACTCCTTTTGTTCCATTACCATAAGTGAAGTTACCATCATAATTAGCTAAATCTGTGGTAATCGTATCGCCAAAATGAAATGGTGTGGTAGTTCCGGCACGACAGGCATATTCCCATTCCGCTTCACTAGGCAGTCTATAGGGTCTTTGAGTATGATTTGATAGTCGGTTACAAAACTCTACCGCATCATGCCAAGAAACCGATTCTACAGGGCGATTTGCTCCTTTAAACCTAGATGGGTTTGGTTGTAGTTCTTGGTTGACTTCGGGTAAAGCGGCTACTGCTTGCCATTGTGCTTGGGTTACAGGATATTTACCAAAGCAAAAAGGTTTAATGGTAACTTGATGTTGAGGTCTTTGATTGTCTGAACTTCCTTCTTCTTCTTTTTGTGAACCCATAGTAAAACTACCACCAGGAATTAGCACCATTTCTAATTCAATGCCATTTCCCAAATCTTCGGTAAAGTAGTTAGCCGTTTTTTTATAACGTTTAATAATAGTTTTCGGCATGATTTTTTGTCAGAATCATAAATATTAGCTTTTTTATATTCGGTGAAGCAACTTTTCAGCAAGCTTACTAAGCTACTCCACCGAGTTTGATTTTCGGATGCCGTTGCTGACATCACTGGAACAGATCTGGACTCTTTTTATACGCGCCCGACGAATTCCCATCCGCCAGTTCTGGAATAAAAGAGCGCACGCAGCACCACACACAACACGAAAACCATTGTTGTTGTCGAAGCCCGCATCATTATAGTTACGATAAGCCGAACGGCAATTTTCAGGATTGTTGTTCCAAGAACCGCCGCGCAGCATCCGGGGTTGCCTGTCCCATCTCCAATGCTAACAGAATTTGAGATGATATCATATCAT
>NZ_KE384651.1:79217-85250 GCF_000426905.1 Dolichospermum circinale AWQC131C | reverse complement strand
CCCCCGCTGCGGGGGGAAGAAAAGGATAAACTTTTGATATTGGAGGGGGTTGGGGGTGGGGTTGATTGACACTCACATTAACAACAGAATTGATGATAAACACTCTCTGGTAAAACCAAACTAGCTAATATTTGTTGTCGTAACTGCCCAGTATCACCATGTTGTAAATGAGCAAACCAACTTTGAATTGATTGTTGTATTTCTTTCTCTCCTATTTTACCTTGAGTATAATCTTGCTGCATTTGTCTAAGTCGTCTTTTAGCACGTCTTAAATTTTCTGTGCGGACTCGAATCCTGTCAGGTAAAACCCGAAACCCTAAAAAATTTGCTCCTTTACAAGTTGCAAATAATTGACTTTTAACAGGATGAATTTTCAATCTTAATTTAGCTAAATAATTTTCTATTGCTTCTCTTGCATCAACTAAAAATTCTTTGTCATCTGCAAATAAAGCAAAATCATCTACATAGCGAACATATTTTTTAGCTTGTAAATCTTCTTTAATAAAATGATCAAAACCATTCAAATAAATATTAGCAAAGAATTGACTGGTGAGATTGCCAATTGGTAAACCTCGTCTTCTTTGTAATGGTGTAAATAAATCATCCCCAGGAAAATGATTTAAAATAGCTTCTTGTTCGTTGCTATTATCAATAATAATATCAGCCAACCATAATGTTTCTTGACATTTCAACTTCCGACGCAACAGAGATTTAAGAATTTCGTGATCAATGCTAGGAAAATATTTACAAATATCACATTGTAGAATATAACGACTGGAACGAGCAAATTTTGTAAATCTACGTAAAGCGCGATGAGTACCAAAACCTACCCGATTAGCATAGGAATCATGAATAAATGTTCGCTCAAAAATTGGGGTTATAATATTACATAAAGCATGATGAACCACTCTATCTCAGTACGGTGCGGCGGAAATCATCTGAGTTTTTGTACAGGATAATACCCTGAGCAATCGCCTCAGCCATTTTATTTTGGAAATCTGGGTTGTTCAATAGAGCGACATCCTTTTTATTATCGAGAAAACCAGTTTCCACTAAAATTGAGGGTATAGAATCATTAAGATATCTTAAAACAAATAAAGCATTTCCACTTTTTATTCCTCTATTGAACAAGCCATTATTACTATTACCTTGGACAATGCTACTATTTACTAATTGACCCATCACTAACTCACCCAAGTGTTGACCTTTAGAATTAAAAAATATTTCACAGCCATTAGCTTTTCCATTAAACGCAGTAGCGTGAATGCTAATAAATAGATCGGCATTAACTTTTGCTGTCATTTCTACTCTATGTCTTAAGCTTCCGCTCACGGAATCTTCTGTAAAGCACCAGTCCCTGTTACGGGTTAGCAACGCTTGTATACCATTTCTCTCTAAAATTTTTGCTATGTTTTTGCTGATAGGTAAAACTATATCTTCTTCTTTAAGAAAACCTACCACTCCTGTATCTGGATAAATACCATGTCCAGGATCAATCATTACTAAAAATCTCTTTTCTAAACTTCTAAAAATCTGATTACCTACTACTGATGTTACTAAACCCGCACCTCCTAAACCGACCATTTGCAAAAATCGTCTGCGGTTGATTTGCGTTTTTTTAGAAACTTGATTTTTGGGTTTTGGCAATAATTGACCAAACTTTTCTGGTACTTTGAGATCAAGTAAAGATGGTTTAGTCATAAAATCCAAAAATAGATAATCTTGTAATGGACTATCTTCATAAATAGTTTTTACAGATGTTTTGGCTATTGATAACTTCCACCCATTTCCAGAAGTATGATTAACCTGATTGAGTAAGTTTTTTAGTGCAGTTCTGATTTCCTGCTCTTGTTCCTGAGTTAATTCCTTAATCAAATCAACACGCAACCAATCTGGAATATAACCAGAACGAAACCAAGGTAAACGCGCCAAATTAGTCAAAGAATCAACCTCTAACAGAGATTTTCCTGACTTTTTTTTCAGCACATTACCCAAATAAATAGTGATATTCCATTGCAATTCAGGAAAAACAGCACAAGCACAAAACCAATAAAAACTATCCTTCCCCAAATATTCCCGCAGAGAAACCAACATAGTTGCGATTTTTTCAGGTTCTAGAGAATTACGTTCTAACCAGCGATAAGATTGCAGTCGCAGCGTTTGTGGTATGGGTATTGTTGAACCTCTTTCTAAGTCTTTTTCCTGAAAAGATAGAAGCTTGGTATGATCTCGTTTTTGGCTAAATATCTGTAATCCTTGTGGTGTAGCAGGTAAAATAATAAACTTTTGAGCTATTTTAAACTCTTGATAACCCCAATTTATCGTTGGTTTAGGAGTCAGAAAAGCTCGACTTTGCCAAGTTATCAATTGACTTACCCAAGGTTCTAATTCACCATTAATAATATTAAAAAATATCTCTGTATCTGAAACTAAAACCAGATAATGTTGATGATATTTACTAATAATTTCATCCAGTCTGAGTGGAGAAACAATTCCATCACTAGAAAAGCAAATTAAAGGATCATCATCAAAGAAATAACTGGTAATCAAAACATTATCATGTTTAAGGCGCTGAATTATTTCTTCTATAAACTGAGCTTGATGATCTTGAAAGCTAGTGCGATTAACCAGAAACAAATATTCTGGAAGTATTTGAGAATTACGATATATTGGCTTTAACCATCCTCCTTGACGCACAGTTGCATCAATAGTTTTCTCTATATCTAATTGATGGGAAGGAATCGGAATCCGTCGTCTGAGATTTCGAGCAATTTGCATAAATATCATTGTCGGGAATAATTCTTGCTCAATATCAAAATCAGCAATAGAAATATTCTGTAGTTCAGGTTGGGTTGTCGTCCCATAACGTCGCAAAAACAACTGACGATTTAACCAAAACCACCACATTCTTGAAATTAGAAATAAAGCAGCAGGAGTTAAGAAAAACGCCAATTCTCTTGGCCAGTTAATAGTATTTGGGGGTATATTTTCAGTACACTGTATAGAAGTTTTGTCTGGTATATTCGTAGGTTTTGTTGTTGCTATAATATTAGGTGTTTTAGTTGGTAGTTTGGTAGGTTTTGTTGTTGGTGGATTAGGGGATTTTACAATTGGTTCGTTAGGAACATTATTGAATATTACAAATAGAGTAATTCCTCGAACAATAATAACTATCAACGGTAGTATCAATAGCAGAGAAGGAGGTTTTATGGCTTTTTCTGGTTCTAAAGATGTTTGGTTTTCTGCTGTTGTTTTTTCTGTTAAAACAATATTTTGACTAACAGATTTAAACAAATCATCAAAATACTGTTTAAAATTTTCTTGTTCAAGTTGTGAACTACAAAATATAGGTGCTAGTAAATTCCTCAACCTCTCTGGATTATCAAAATTTTCACCTTGAGAAATCAGAATTAAAATTAAATCCTGTGCGGCGATATATTGAGATATGCCAATGCTATAACCTGCTTCCCTAAGTTTATCAATAAACTCTAGCAAAACATCAGGATTGAGATTGGCTAAATTATTTTCTACTTCTATTGTTTTATCCATTGTTCTACAACTTTTTTGGCTTTTTCTTGATCTTCAAAATGGTGTAACAAACCCCAATAAATGTTAATAAATGTTGGGTTTCACTTTGTTCTACCCAACCTACAACTGTATTGTTTTAGGTTGTTCTGTTCTGTTCTGCTATCCATTGTTCTACAACTTTTTTGGCTTTTTCTTTGTCGTCAGCAGTTTTAATTAAGCTACTTAGGGTAGTGATAATTAAATTTGAATTCTGTTTTAAAGGAATATCAGAACTACCATTAAATTTTTGTAAAGCTATAATCCAACTTAATAATTCAGCCGTTGCAGGTTTTTTTATTAAATTACTTCTAGGTTCGCGTAATTTTTCAAATAAACTAATCGCTGATTGTAAAAAAGGATCACTAATATTTATTCCCAACCGATTAGCAATAATATTCTGCAATGTCTCATTTTTAGGAAAAGGTAGATGATAATAAATGCAACGTCGCAGAAAAGCGTCGGGTAAATCTTTTTCAGAGTTGCTAGTAATAATTACTATTGGTTTTAATTTTTCATCTGCGACAATTTTTTGATTTCCTAATTCTGGAATCCGAAAATACATCAATTCCAATTCATTAAGTAAATCATTGGGAAAATCACGGGGTGCTTTATCAATTTCATCAATTAAAACTACAGAACGCTTCTGTTCAGTATTAAAAAATTCTGAGGAAATAAATTCCTTTACTTCCTCTACATCACGAGTACGTAAAATCGCTTTTCCTAAAGCTTGATAAGTGATGTAATCTAAGATTTGAGTTGAAGCAAAACCAGTTTGCACATCTTGAAATCGCTTTAAAGCATCATAAGTATAAAATAAATCCCTGGCAACAGTAGTAGATTTAGTTTCAAATTTCAAAACTTCACCAAATCCCAGTTCCCACGCAAGACTATAAGCTAGTTGAGTTTTACCCGTTCCCGGTTCTCCAGTTAATAATAAAGGTTGTCCTAATAATAATGCCACATTACAGGCATCTCGCAAACCTTCATCAGCAATGTATTTTTCAGGATTTAATAATCGAGAAAGCGGAGAATCTGGGAGTTGTTTTGGTAGTTCTCCTTGACGGGTTCCTTGACCTGTGTAAATTGGTAATTTCATGTTAAATCCTCTTTAATTAATGAAAATGTTCTAGTATTTCTAGTAAATTGTCAGCTAAATACCGCATAGGAATCTTACTAGATGATTTTTGTTTTTGCCATTTATCAAACATATCTCCAATTTTATCTTTTAATTGTTGAATTTTATTTTCACCAACAAAATTTTTAGTATGTTCACAATCAGCCCAATTTTCAACATCTGCTCTCCCTACAGCCTCTAGTTCTGATAAAATAATAACTGATAAAGAGTCATAGTTTTTAGTAATTAATGAAAATTCTTGAATGTGTTTACGCATTTTCTTATTTATTTGTTGATAACGATATTGCTTTAAAAAAGCAAATATATTCCATGTCCATTCAATACGTATATATTTAACACAAATGCAAATGATTACTTCTTTATTGAGAGTATTTTGATTATGCCAATCTTGCCAAAATTCTAATAATTTATTCAAAATATGTAATCCTTGTTTTTGCCAATCATCACTAATTAGATCAGTATGAACAATCATAGGACTAGATTTATTAAGAATTTCGTTAATTTCTTCTAAAGATGTGTTACCTTTATTTACAAGATTTTTTGCAAGATTCATTAATAAATACTTTGGTAGTTCATTCAGATTTTTTAATTCTGAAGAATACATCATTTTTTTGATTTTTACGGTAGTTTTATTCTGGTCTAAATCCAGCACATCAGGGAGAAAATCATTTCGCATTCGTTCTAAAAACTTGTAATGGCTTTGAAGTTCATCACCATGAATTATGCAAACTAACAAACGAGATTTATCACGATTTTTAATAGCTTCTGTTAGTTCAAATTCTTGGCTGGAACGATTAGCTAAATATGATAAAAATGAACGTTGAGCAGAAAGTTCATCATTTTTTTTAATGGGAGATTTTAGTCCTTTTGTTTCCTGATCAATCTTTTCCAATTCTTCATAAAGAGAGTTCATTTCTCTTTCTAGGTTATTTTGAGTTCTAGCATTTTCCGTATGATTTAATTGGTTATTAAGCTTTTCAATATCCTGTTTTATATTTTGGTATCTCTTTTCTAATTGCTGAAGTTTGATATTATTAGGTTTTTCCATATTATAAAAATCTCCATAATTTATACTTAAAATTGTTGAATCATTTGATTTCATGGGTAGGGGTAAAGCAAGAGCTTCATTGGTGTCAACTTAACGTGAAACCTTTAGCCCGCCTGGGAATGAATTCCCAGTCTAATAGCAAAAGTCATCTGAAGATGACTAAGGAAACCAAAAATTATTTAGTAAACTCAAGTTTACTTTCGCTATTAGCCCGGAAATATGGCTTACGCCACGCTATCATTTCTGGGCGGGTTTGTCAGCCAACAGATAAGCTATTTTTAAC